>NZ_JBEOVY010000016.1:0-40333 GCF_040295745.1 Saccharopolyspora sp. NPDC002686 | reverse complement strand
GGATCTGCAGTTTCAATTGAAACTGCGGTTCGGGCCGGAACTGCGGTCCTGCGGGGTGGTGGCTAGCGAGGTTCGCCGGTGATGAGGGCGACGGCCTGGTCCCGGACCGGTTCGGTGACCTCCGGGATCCGGAAGCCCTGGTCGCGGATGTGGGCCAGGAGGTCGGCCTCCGGGGCGACGCCGTGCTGGCGCAAGTAGTAGCCGACCGCGCCGGGCCAGACCCAGCTGCCGTCGGTGTGGAAGGTCATCGGCACCGACGGGGTCCGAGCCGGGTCGAGCCGGTCGGTGTCGTAGCTGCGCGCGGCCAGCACGATCGGGGCCTTCTCCAGGTAGTCCGCGATCGGCCCGAGCTCGGTCGGGTCGAGCTCCGGACGGTCGGTGATCGGCCGACCGGCGTCGTCGAAGACCTCCGCGGTGCGCAGCTGCGCCGCGGGCGCGGCGACGAGCCAGGCCGGGGTCGCCGAGGCGGGCCGCGGGAAGCGGCTGAGCTCCTCGGCGGCGGCGCCGGCCGGGGGAGCGGTGCGCCAGCTCGGCTCGTAGTCGCCGTTGAAGTCGACGGTGTAGCTGCCCGGGCGCTCCAGGCGGTACAGCGCGCTGACCCAGGTGCCGCGGTCCGGCTGGTACATGCCCTGGCGCAGTCGCGTGAACAGCTGGGCGGCTTCCACCGGCGCGGCCAGCGGAATGGCGGTGCCGTTGGGGGCGATCAGCTGCGCGGCCAGCTCCTGGTGGCTGCCCAGCGCGCGGTACTCGACGGTGGCTTCCCGCCAGCCAGGGGGCAGCGCGCGCACGATGACTCGGCCGATCTCCTGGATCAGCTGCTGCTGCGTCGCCTCGTCCAGCGATCCCGATGGGTCCTGGGGTCGTCCCGGTTGGCTCATGCCTCGCATCCTTCCAGCCACGTGGTGATCTTGGGAGCGGTTTGGCCCAAGTACCGGCGCGGCTTCGCCCTGTGCCGGCTTCTGCTGCGTTCGGAAGCTTAGAACCGAGTATCACCCGTTCGTGTGGCGGTGGGGCTTGGCATCCGGCGGTTGCGGCGATGCTGGTGGGAGGCCCGGGGAGGGTGCCGGTAACCGGCCGGACACACTCGTTCCGATGATGTAACGCTTGTCCGAGAAGTCGATTGTTGACAATCCCAACCGGCCGCCCTTAGCTTCGAGCCAACCGGGCGGAATGCGGGAGGTGCGCCATGCGAATCGAGTCGTACCGGAACCCTCGCCCGGCCCGTTGGTTGTCCTCTTCCTCGCTCTGGATGCGACATCTCTGACCGATCGAATCGGCAGTGGGGCGAGCGCGGCGATCACGCGGCTCGCCGATAGCTCGATCACTGGTTGCCCATTCCCCGCGCGGGTTCTCCGCAGCGGGTTCACGCGTTCTGCAGGAAGGAGGTTCGGCCGTGGCTATCGTCGACCGCGACCCGATGATGCGGGTGATCTGGACGGATCCCGTGACCGGCCGCAACGGCTACCTGGTGGTGCACAGCCTGGTGTCCGGTCTGGCCACCGGCGGAACCCGGATGCGCGCCGGGTGCACCTTGTCGGAGGTGGAGGACCTGGCGCGAGGCATGGCGCGCAAGACCGCGGTGTTCGACCTGCCGGTCGGCGGTGCGAAGGGCGGCATCGACTGCGACCCGAAGGATCCCGAGGCCAAGGGCGTGCTGCGCCGCTTCGTGCAGGCGATGCGGCCGTACCTGGACGCGCACTGGGTGACCGCGGAGGACCTCGGGGTGCCGCAGCACCTGATCGACGACGTGTTCGCCGAGGTCGGGCTGCACCAGTCCTACCACGCGGCGATCCTGCGAGCCCCGGACGTGGAGCGCACCCTGCGCCGCGTGCGAGCCGGTCTCAACGCCCCGGTGCCCGGCGGGCTGCTGCTCGGCGACGTGGTCGGCGGCTTCGGTGTCGCGCAGAGCTGCCTCGGTGTCGTGCACGCGAGGGGATGGGCTCCCGCTTCGACGACGGTCGCGGTCCAGGGCGTCGGGACGATGGGCGGCGGTGCGGCCTACTACTTGCACGAAGCCGGGCTGAAGGTCGTGGCGATGGCCGACGCGGCGGGAACGCTGTACGACCCGGAGGGTCTGGACGTTCCGGCGCTGCTGGAAGCGCGCGACCGGTTCGGCGAGATCGACCGCGCCCAGGTGCCCGAACACGTCCAGCGCTCGCCGCGCGAAGCGGTCCTCAGCGCCGAGGTCGACGTGCTCATCCCGGCGGCGGTGTCCTACGCGATTGCTCCGCCGCAGGTGCCGGAGGTCAACGCCAAGGTCATCGTCGAGGCGGCCAACACCCCGGTGACGGCCGACGCCGAGGAAATGCTGGCCACTCGCGGCATTCCGGTGATCCCGGACTTCGTGGCCAACGCCGGTGCGGTCGCCTGGGCCTGGTGGCTGCTGCTGGGGCGGGTCGACGCGGACCCGGTGCTGTCGTTCCAGGTGTTGCGGGAGGAGATGCTCGCGAAGATCCCGCCGCTGCTGGCGGCCTGGGACGCCGAGGGGCTCACCCCGCGGGCCGCGGCGCTGATGCTCGCCGATCAGCGGACCGAGCAGAACATGGCCGCGGAAGCTCGCGGACAGGGCCTGCTGAGCATCCCCTGAGCACCTGTCCCCGGTCCTGTTCGTCTTCGAAGTGGGGTGGCCGCCCAGCCGTCCCCGGCGCTCGCCGCGCTGGGGTTCGGCTGGCGGCGCCGCCGCGCGAAACCGCTTCGCAGGAAAGGATCTAACCGGAATTTCCGCCCGCTTTCACGTGCGGCAATTGACGTGTGACAACCCGCAGTCGGAGTGCTAGCGTTCGTGGTGGTTGCAGTTTTGGTCCCAGCAGTACTGGAAGAGTGCCTGCCAGAACGCAGGCGCTTTTTTTTGTGCCGTGGTGTGCCGGCGCCGCGCCGGCACGAGGTGATCATTCCGCGACCTCGGGTCTGCGCAGTGTTGACCCTGGCCAGCAGAATCAGGAGAAACAAGGAATGGCTACCGGTACGGTCAAGTGGTTCAACGCGGAGAAGGGCTACGGGTTCATCACCCCGGACGGCGGCGGCGCTGACGTGTTCGCCCACTACTCCGCGATCGACGCCTCCGGTTTCCGCACGTTGGAGGAGAACCAGCGCGTGGAGTTCGAGATCGCTCAGGGCCCGAAGGGTCCGCAGGCCGCGAGCATTCGCGCCATCTGACTGACGAACGGTCGTGCCGCTCCGGCACGACGGCGCATCGGAGAGAGCTCTGATGCCGCCTCGAGGGGCGGCAGGTCCGGGCCGTCCGCGGTGCCGGTCTGCCGCCCAGGAGGACCGCAGTTTTCACCCGATCCGGGGTGCCTCGCCGGGGTAGGCTTTCGAGCCGCTGACGTCTAACCCGGTGCGAGGTCGAAGTGCCCCTGCGTGTGGTTGTCGCCGGTTCGACCGGCGTGATCGGGAGAGCCCTCCTCCCGATGCTGCGGGAACGAGGTCATCACGTGACCGCGCTCGTGCGCGGCGTGGATCGGTTGGACGGTTCCGCACCGTTCGACGACGTCGCCGTCGCCGATCTGCAGGATCTCGACGAGGTGCAGCGCGAGTTGCGCCGCGCCGCACCGGATGTGGTGGTGGACCAGACCTCCGGGATCGGCCGCACCGATCTCTCCGACGGCCAGCTGCGTTCCGCGCGAACGCGCGAGCGGGCTTCGAAGAACTTGGTCGAGGCGGCCGTGGAAGCCGGTGCGCAGCGCATCATCGGGCAGAGCACGACCGCTGCCTACCTCCCGCACGGCCACGACGTGCTGGACGAGGAATCACCACTGTGGACCGACGCGCCGGGCTGCTGGGGCGACGCCGTCCGGGCCCAGGTGGCGGTGGAGGAAGCGGTCCTGGACTGCCCGGACATCGAGGGCGTCGCGCTGCGCTACGGCAACCTCTACGGCCCGGGCACGCAGTACGCGCCGGGCGGCGCGATCCACTCCAAGGTGTGCGGCAGCCAGCTGCCGGTGGTCGCCGACGAAGTCGGCCTGACCTCCTTCACCCACGTCGACGACGCGGCCGGGGCGGTGCTCGAACTGCTGGCTAGCGGTGACCCCGGCGCGTACAACGTGGTCGACAACGAGCCGGCGGCAGCGGTGGAGTGGCTGCCCGCCTACGCGCTGATGGCGGGCGGGCCGGCCCCGGTGTCGCTGACGCTGGAGCAGGCCAAGGCTCAGCTGGACTGGTTGACCGTCCACCAGCTGACCGAGCAGCGCGGTGCGACGAACTTCCGGCTCCGCGAAACCCTGGGCTGGCGCCCGAAGTGGCCCAGCTGGCGGGAGGGCTTCGCCGACCTCTTCGGCCACTGGCCGGGCTGAGGGCGCCGCAGCAGTGTGACTTTGTCCATCCTTCGCGGTGGACTCAGCACCGGTTCGGCGGGTTAGGTTCTAGCGAGACCAGTTCCCAGCCCAGGTCGGAGAGTGCCCCGATGACCACCGCCGATGTGCGCGCGCTGCGCGAATTACTGCCCGACGGACGCGTTTTCGACGACGTCGACGTGCTGGAGGCCTACCGCAACGACCGCGCCAGCTTCTGCCCGGCCGGCGTCCCGGCGGCGCTCGTCCGCGCGCGGTCCACTGAGGACGTGTCGACGACTCTGGCGTGGGCGCACCGGAACCGGGTTCCGGTGGTGCCGCAGGGTGCCCGCTCCGGGCTGTCGGGAGCGGCCAACGCGTTGGACGGCTGCATCCTGCTGTCGCTGGAGAAGATGGACCAGATCCTCGACATCGACGCCTCCGACCAGATCGCCGTCGTCCAGCCCGGCGTGGTCAACGGCGTGCTCGCGGCGAAGGTCGCCGAGCACGGGCTGTTCTACCCGCCGGACCCCGGTTCGCGCAGCATCTCCACGATCGGCGGCAACGTGGCCACCAACGCCGGCGGCATGTGCTGCGTGAAGTACGGCGTGACCGGCGACTTCGTCCGAGCCCTGGAAGTCGTGCTGGCCGACGGCCGGGTGATGCGCACCGGCCGCCGCACCGCCAAGGGCGTGGCCGGCTACGACCTGACGCACCTGGTGGTCGGCTCCGAAGGCACTCTCGGCGTGGTCACCGAGGTCACCGTGGCGCTGCGACCGGCCGCCGCGCAGCCGCTGACCGCGGTCGCGTTCTTTCCGACCGTCGTCGACGCCGCGCGCACGGTGACCGGATACCTGGCGGAGGGCTACCGGCCGTCGGTGCTGGAGTTCATGGACTGGCCCACGGTCCAGGCGGTGCAGAAGCTCGCCGACCTGGGCTTTCCCGAGGGCATGGCGGGCATGCTGCTGGTGCAGTCCGATCGCGGCGATGCGGCGCCGGGTGACCTGGCCGCGTTCGAGGCCGTGGCCCGCGCCAACGACGCCTCCGAGGTGGTCGTCGCCGACGACCCGGCAGAGGGCGAACTGCTGATGCAGGCGCGGCGGCTGGTCGGCGACGCCCACGAGAACCTGGGCGTGGCGGTGCTGGTGGACGACGTGTGCGTGCCGCGGCGCAGCCTGGTCGACCTGGTCGAGGGCCTGGGGCGGATCTCCGAGCAGTACCAGGTGGAGGTGCTGTGCGCCGGGCACGCGGGTGACGGCAACATGCACCCGTCGGTGGTCTTCGACGCCAGCGACGAAGCGGAGTCCGCCCGCGCGCAGCAGGCGTTCGACGCGATCATGGAGCTGGGCCTGGAGCTCGGCGGAACCATCACCGGCGAGCACGGCGTCGGGCACCTCAAGCGGCGCTGGCTGGGGGAGGAGCTGGACGAGGCCGCCTTGAGCGCGCAGCGCGCGATCAAGGCGGCCCTGGACCCGCACAACATCCTCAACCCGGGCCGGGTCTTCCCCGAGCAGGGCGAAATCACCTCGCGCTCGGCGTAGCCGCGGGTCAGTCGTGGTCGTAGGACTCGTCGACCGGGGCCGGGCGGTGCTGGTCGACGAGATCGGCCGGATCGACGTCGAGGGGGACCTCGACCTGTTCCGGTTCCTCTTCTTCGGGCAGTTCCTCGGCCTGGCGGGCCTGTTCGACGGCGTCGGCTTCCGGGGTCTCGGGGTGCATCGGTCCTCCAGTCGGTAGCCGGTCGGAGCACCCGCCACCGTAACCAGCTCAGCCGGGCAGGTCATCCCGAGACGTGGTTCGCGCATGACCGATTCGGCCCTGCCGCGGCGCTGCCGCGGATAGGATCCGCGTCGAACGCGTATTCCACACCGGGAGTGCTCAACCGTGGCGGTCGCTCTAGGCGCTCTGATCGTCTTGTCCGCGGCGTCCGCCCTGATCGGTTGGCGGTGGACCCGGCCGAGCCGGAACCCGCGCGCAACTCCGTTGCGGCACCCCGGGTTCTGGCTTCTGGTGGTGGGGGCAGCGATCTACCTCAACCAGGTGCTGTGCACGATCTACCTGGTGCGGGTGCACCACGGCGATCCGGAGTTCATCGCGCGGTTCCTGCCGAGCGGGTGGTTCGCGCTCGCCGACGACAACCTCGCGATGCGGTGGCTGGCGGAGGTGTGGCCGCAGCCCGAACTCCTGTCGTGGACCCTGCTGCGGGTGCCGGCCCTGCTGGAGCTGCCGTTCGTGCTGCTGGCCTACCTGACGATCTGCCGCTGGTTCGGTGCCGAGGTGTTCGACCGGGCTGCGGTCTGGCCGGTGGCGGTGTCCTGGACGGCGACCTTCTGCTTGATCGAGTGGTCGCTGGCCAACCCCTACACGTTCCAGGACATCGCGTTGCGCGTCGTGTCCGGGCTGGTGACCCCGTGGTTGGTGGGGCGGCTGACCGCAGGGGAGCGGCAGCGGGTGAGGTCGACGGCCGATCTGGCGCTCTTCGCGGTGTCCGCATCGGCGCTCGGCGTGCTGGTGCTGGTCGTCTACGACACCGCTCTGCTCTACAACCTCGCGCACGTCGGCGACGCGTTGCCGATCGCGGCGGCAGCCACCGGGGCTCTCGTCGTGGCGAGGGTGCTTGCGCGGTGGTCTCCGACGCAGGCAGGACCTGGCATCACTGCGGTCAGCGCATCCCTGGGCTGGTTCCTGGTGTTCTTCTTCGCACCAGCGCTGCCGATCCGCTACGGGCTCTCCTTCGGAACACCGATGTTGTCCGCAGTGGCCGGTCTGGTGATCATCGCCGCGGCCGTGGTGTGCGGAGTGCACGAGACCGCGCGCGGCTCGGCGGTTCCGTGGCGGGCATGGGGCGCGGAACTAGTGCTCGCGGTCGCGTTGGGAGCAGCAGCCGCCGTGGCCGCGTTCGCCGTTGCGAGCGGATATCCCGAGTCTCGGCTGCTGGCCGCCGCCGGGGCGTTCTTCGCGCTGGTGATCGTCGTGTGCGGGCTGCTGGACCGGGTGCTGAAAGCGAGGTGAGCGGAACCCCACTGCGGGAGTTCCGCCCACCTGCGATCAGATCAGCCCACCGACCGGCCGGCGTAGTCCGGCAGCGGTTCGACGAGCCCGGTCAGCCGCTCGGCGACCTCGGCGGGGAACGGCGAGGTACCGCCCTGCTCCTGGTCGACGTGCAGCGCCATGATCTCCTCGGTGGCCACCACGGTGCCGTCCACCGACATCTCGTGGCACAGGCGCAGCTTCTTCGCGCCCGCGCCCACCACGCGACTGGTGATCACCATCTCCGCGTCCGGCCCGACCTCGCGCAGGTAGCGCACGTGCGCTTCCACCGTGTACAGCGAGCAGCCGGTGCTGGTGCGGTAGTTCTCGTCCAGGCCCACCTGGTCCATCACCGCGTCGGTGGCGAATCCGAAGACCAGCACGTAGTAGGCCTCGCTGAGGTGGCCGTTGTAGTCGATCCACTCCGGACGGATCTGCTGGCGGAACTCCGCGAGCCCGCTCACTTCGCGCCCTTCCGGACCTCGTCGACCGCCCGCATCACGGCGATCACCGCGCGGTCGCGGTCGGCGACCAGCTCGGCGATGCTGCGACCGCCTGCGGCCTCCTCGCAGCCCTCGACCATCGCGTCGCGCAGCTCGGTGGTGAGCTCGGGCGCCTCCAGTCGGGTCCACGGCGACTTCAGCGACGGGCCGAAGTGGTCGAGCATGTGCGCCATGCCGCCCTCGCCACCGGCGAGGTGGAAGGTCAGGCACGGGCCGAGCAGCGGCCAGCGCAGCCCCGGGCCGTCGGTGATCGAGGCGTCGATCTGCTCGACGGTCGCCTCGCCGTTGGCCACCATGTGCAGCGCCTCGCGCCAGATCGCCTCCTGCAGGCGGTTGGCGATGAAGCCCGGCACCTCGCGGTCCATGGTGATCACCGACTTGCCCGCGACCTCGAAGAACTCCGAGGCCCACTGCACGGCCCACGCCTCGGTCTTCTCGCCGCCGACCACCTCGACCAGCGGGATGAGGTACGGCGGGTTGAACGGGTGACCCACCACGAGGCGCTGCGGCGTCGGGCAGTCCACCTGCATCTCGGTCATGCCGTAGCCCGAGGTGGACGAGGAGACCACCACGCCGGCCGGGGTGGCCGCGTCGATGCGGGCCAGCAGGTCCCGCTTGAGCGCGAGGTCCTCCGGCGCGCTCTCCTGCACGAACTCGGCGTCGGCGACGGCGTCCTCCAGCGTCGCGGCGATGACCAGGTTGTCGCGGGAGGCGCCCTCGGCCAGGCCGAGCTCGGTCAGCGCGGGCCACGCGGCGTCGACCAGGCGGCGCAACTTGGCCTCGAACTCCGGGGCCGGGTCCCAGGCGGTCACCTGGTAGCCGCGGGCCAGGAAGTGCGCGACCCAGCCGCCGCCGATGACACCGGCACCGATGCAGGCGACCCGGCGAACCGAAGCGGGGGAGGGAGTGTGCTCGTTCAACTCAGAATTCCCTTTCGACCGGTGTCAGCGCTTCTTCAGGCCGAGCTGCTCGCGGGCCTGGTCGGGGGTGGCGATCTTCATGCCCATGCCCTCGACGATGCCCACCGCGCGCTCGACGAGCTGGCCGTTGGTGGCCTTGACGCCCTTGCTCAGGTAGAGGTTGTCCTCCAGGCCGACGCGCACGTTGCCGCCCAGCGCCGCGGCCAGACCGACCCAGCGCAGCTGGTTGCGGCCGATGGCGAAGCTCGCCCAGTTCGCGCCCTCCGGCAGCATGTTGATCATCGCCTGGAGCAGGCCCGGGTCCGGCGGGGCGCCCCACGGGATGCCCGCGCACAGCTGGAACAGCGGCGGGGCGTCGAGCAGGCCCTCGGCGAGCAGCTGCTTGGCGAACCACAGGTTGCCGGTGTCGAAGATCTCCAGCTCCGGCTTGACGCCGAGCTCCTGGATCCGCTTGGCGCCGGCGCGCATCATGTCCGGGGTGGAGATGTAGAGCTGGCTGCCGTCGCCGAAGTTCAGCGAACCGCAGTCCAGGGTGCAGATGTCGGGCAGCAGCTCCTCGACGTGCGGCAGCCGCTCCAGGCCGTTGACCAGGTCGGTGCCCTCGACCGGCTTGAGCGGGTCGTCGGGGGAGATGAACAGGTCGCCGCCCATGCCCGCGGTCAGGTTGATGACCACGTCGATGCCGGTTTCCTTGATGCGCTCCACGACCTCGCGGTAGAGCGCGACGTCCCGCGAGCCCTGGCCGGTCTCGACGTTGCGGACGTGGATGTGCACCACGGCCGCCCCGGCCTCGGCGGCCGCGACCGCGTCCTTGGCGATCTGCTCCGGGGTCACCGGGACGAACTCGCTCTTGCCGGTGGTGTCACCGGCGCCGGTGAGCGCGGCGGTGACGATGACTTCGTTGGCCATCGGGCTCTCCTCTCGTGGGTAGGGTTCAGCGCCCGGGCACCCGAGGTGGGTGTCCGGTGGAGTTGTGGGGGATGTCAGTGCCGGACGATCTCGCGTTCGACGAACTCGCGCAGCACCTTGCGCATCCGCTCGACGGACCGGCCGGGGCGACCGGCGAGCACCTGGATGCCGAGCCCGTCGATCAGCGCGGTGAGCGTGACGGTCAGCTCCTCGGCGTCGGTGTCGGCGAACACGCCCTGCTCCTGGCCCTGCCGGATGGTGCGGCCGATGGTGTCGTGCCAGCGCGTGTAGGAATCGCTGTGCAGGACCTGCAGATCCGGGTTGAGCGCGCTCTCGGTCCACACCTGCAGCCAGATCGACCACTCCTGGCGCAGCAGGCCCGGCGTTGGCAGCTGCAGCTCGACCAGCCGCAGCAGGCGCTCGTGAGCGTCCTCGACGGCGTGCAGCTCGGCGACCTGCCGGTCGAAGGCCAGCCGCACCGAGTAGCGCAGCGTCTCGGTGAGCAGGTCGTCGCGGCCGGGGAAGTAGTAGTGGATCGTCGCGGCGCTGGTGCCGCACTCCTTGGCCACGTCGGAGACGCGCACCGAGTGGAAGCCGCGTTCGGCGATCAGCCGCCAGGCCGCGTCGAGGATCTGCTGGTAGCGGCTGGCTTCCCGGAGATCACCGGGGTCGCGTCCGGGCCGGGCGGTGCGCTGCGGCGCGGCCGCCACCGTCTCGACGTCGTCCCCGCCGTTGATCAGCCAGTTGACCGTGACACCGGTGAGCTCGCCGATGCGGGTGAGCTCGACCGGGGTGAACCGCCTGGTGCCGGTCAGCGACTTGGACAGCTTGGTGGGGTCCAATCCGATCTGCTCGGCGAAAGCCCGTTGGCTCCCGGGATACTGGCGCAACACGTCGCGCACCCGTTGGCGCAACGCAGCCGTCGTGTCCTCCACGGGACGGAACGCTAACAGCACATTGCGAGAATCGCAATGATCTGGGCGTGTTGCGATCGGGTCGGATGATCCCCTGTCGGATGAATATCCCCAGTAAGCGGCGTTGGAATGCCGGTCGGGGGCGGCCGATCGGGTGGTCTATGTGATTGATAAGTCAGTCGGTCGCAATGCTGGGCAGGGCCGGGTGGTGCGAGCCTAGAACGAACGTGCTGAGCTGAACCCGTGGACCCGACCGAGTCGAAGACGCGTTCCCCCGAGGAGTCAGCCACCCGCTGGCAGGTGCTCGCCATCTGCCTGGTCGCGGGATTCATGACGCTCCTGGACGTCAGCATCGTCAACGTCGCCCTGCCCTCGATCCAGCAAGGCCTGGACGCGCCCGCCGCCGCGCTGTCCTGGGTGGTCTCCGGGTACGCGCTGACCTTCGGCCTGGTGCTGGTACCGGCGGGACGTCTCGGCGACGACCGCGGCCGCAGCCGGATGTTCCTGCTGGCGCTGGGGGCGTTCACGGTGGCCAGCGCGCTGGCCGGATTCGCGATGACCCCGCTGTGGCTGGTGGTGGCCAGGCTGCTGCAGGGCATGGCAGGCGGTCTGCTCAACCCGCAGGTGCTCGGCTTGATGCAGCAGCTGTTCCACGGCCGGGAGCGCGGGAAGGCCTTCGGCCTGTTCGGCGCGGTGGTGGGCATCTCCACCGCGATCGGCCCGCTGCTGGGCGGGCTGATCATCCAGCTGGCGGGTGCGGAGCACGGCTGGCGCTGGGTGTTCTTCGTGAACCTGCCGATCGGTGCGGCGGCGATCCTGTACGGCCTGCGCGTGCTCCCGCGCGACAGCGCGAAGGGGGCGACGCGCAGCCTCGACCTGGTGGGCGTGCTGCTGCTCGGCGGCGGTCTGCTGTGCCTGCTGCTGCCGCTGGTCGAGCAGGAGAGCGGCCGGTCGACCCCGTGGTACCTGGTGATCGTCGCGGTGGTGCTGCTGGCGTCGTTCGTGGCGTGGGAGCACTGGTACGACAAGCGCGGGCACTCGCCGCTGGTCAACCTGCGACTGCTGCGCATCCGCAGCTACTCGTTCGGCGCGACCCTCGGCCTGCTGTACTTCGCGGGATTCACCAGCATCTTCTTCGTCCTGGCGGTGTACCTCCAGCGCGGTCTGGGCTATTCGGCGCTGCAAGCCGGGCTCGCGCTCACGCCGTTCGCGGTCGGCTCCGCGGTTTCGTCGGCGATGAGCGGACGACTCGTGTACCGGATGGGCCGCCGACTGGTCGTCATCGGCCTGATCGGTGCGCTGCTCGGTCTCCTCGCGACCGACCTGCTGCTGCGCACCCAACCGGGCTCGATGGCGGGAGTGGTGACGGCGCTGCCCCTGCTGGTGGCGGGAGTCGGCAGCGGCCTGGTGATCTCCCCGAACCAGACGGTGACCCTCAGCGAGATCGACAGCGCCCACGGTGGAACGGCAGCCGGAGTCCAGCAGACCGGCCAGCGAATCGGCTCGGCGGTGGGCACGGCAGCGGCCTCCGGCCTGTTCTTCGGAGTCCTGGCCACCGCCGGCTTCGACGCAGCGATCACCAGCGGCCTGATCGTCTCGATCGGCTTCGTCGCAGCAGCCCTCCTGGTGGCCCTGGCCGAAGTCGTCCTGGCCAAGCGCGCCGTTTCGCTTGCTGAGGCTCCGTGAGCGCTTTGGGTTGCTATAGCCACCCAAAGTACTCACGGGTCCTGACCAGCGCGATCACCGCTTCGACATCCGCTGGACTTCTCGGGACGAACGACCGGGGTGGCCCGCTCGGAGCCGGAGCTACGCTCCTCGTGGCTTGTTCGCCGAGGTGAGCGCGGGGCCGGGCGTCGGCAGCACGGGGGAGTCATGCGGCCAACTGGTGATGGGTTGCTGAGCAGACGTGCCGCGCTGGGCGCGCTCCTGGCAGCCGGTGCGTCTCCACTGGTCGTGGCGTCCTGCGCGAACCAGGCACCAACCACCGGACCCGTGATGCCCCGGCCTTCGACGCCGGAGGACGCCTTGCACCGCCTCCAGGACGGGAACCAGCGCTTCGTCGCGGGCACCCCGCTGCACCCGAACCAGACGCTAGAGCTCCGCCAGCAGCTCGCCGGTCATCAGCAGCCGTTCGCCTCCGTGCTCGGTTGCGCCGACTCGCGGACCGCCCCGGAGCTGGCCGTGGACGCCGGCATCGGCGATCTGTTCGTCTGCCGCGTCGCAGGGAACATCGCCACCCCTGCGGACACCGCGTCCCTGCTGTACGCCCAAGCCGTGCTGGGCACCGAGGTGCTGCTCGTGCTCGGCCACGACAACTGCGGCGCG
Organism: Saccharopolyspora sp. NPDC002686; assembly: GCF_040295745.1. NCBI lineage: Bacteria > Bacillati > Actinomycetota > Actinomycetes > Pseudonocardiales > Pseudonocardiaceae > Saccharopolyspora > Saccharopolyspora sp. NPDC002686. The sequence continues at coordinate 27,464 of NZ_JBEOVY010000016.1, read as the reverse complement.
GTGAAGACGGCGATCGAGGTGGCCGAGGGAAAGACGCCCCCGGGCGAGTTCGCGCCGCTGGTGGCCCCGATCCAGCCGGCCGTGGCCCAAGCCCGCCAGGCCGGAGCAACGGGCGACGCCCTCCTGCACGAGGCCGTCGTGGCCAACGTCCGCCACGTGGTCGCGGCACTCCCCGAGATGAGCGCCGGATTGGCGCAAGCGGTGCGAGCCGGACACCTGACCATCCACGGAGGCGTCCTCACCCTGTCCACGGGCAAGATCGACCCGGTCACCTGAACCCGCCCCAGTGCGCTGTTCCGCCTGCTCAGGCTTCGTGAGTACTTTGGGGTTCTATAGCGCCCCAAAGTACTCACGTGCCGTGACCGGCCTGGACATCGTGTGCGGTCCGGTAGTTCCCCGGGGTGGAACGTTCTTGACCTCGACCGGACTCGAAGTTCTAGCGTTGCCTACATGGTGGACGACATCGACGGCGTTACCGCACTGATCGAGGTGTTCCGGACCGCTTGGGCGAATCGGGACACCGCCGCGTTCCGGTCGATCTGGGATCCGGAGCGAGAACTCGTCTACTGCCCGGCCGAACTGGACCGGCCGCTGCAGGGCGCGGATGCGGTCGGCCGGTACTTCGATCGCGTCGTCGCCGACATCCGCCACGTGCACGCGATGACCGTCTCCGATGTTCGGATCGAGGTCATCGGCGATGTCGCGTGGGTGTTCTTCGCCTTCGACGTCGAAGGTTCGAGCGGGAGCGCTGAGCCGTTCGAAGTGCACGGGCGCAACACGCTGATCGCGCGTCGCACCGGTGCTGGGTGGAAGGGGATCCACTACCACGAGTCGTTGCGCGGCCCGGTCGTCGTGCAGGGGTAGGAACGGGGCGGGCGCAGTCGATCGCGCCCGCCCCGTTCCGCGTGTTCGGCGCTATTCCTTCGCGGCGTCGGACGTCGCCTTGGCCAGGCGGGCGTTGCGGTGGCCGTAGGCGAAGTAGATCACCAGGCCGAGGGCAAGCCAGGCCGCGAAGCGCAGCCAGGTGATGATGTCCAGGTTCGCCATCAGGTACAGGCAGGCCAGGGCGCTGAGGATCGGCAGCACCGGCGACAGCGGCACCCGGAACGGGCGGGCGAGATCCGGCTTGCGGTGGCGCAGGACCGGGACCGCGAGGGAGACGATCACGAAGCCCGACAGGGCGCCGATGCTCACCATGTCGGCCAGTTCGGAGATCGGGATGAAGCCGGCCATCAGCATGATCAGCACCGCGCCGCCGATGGTCATCCGGTGCGGCGTGCCCCACTTCGGGTGCACCTGGGAGAGCTTGGGCGGCAGCAGGCCGTCGCGGCTCATCGCGAAACCGATCCGGCCGATGGTGACCAGCTCGACCATCATCACCGAGGTCAGACCCGTCACCGCGCCCAGCGCGATCAGCGCGGCCACCCACGGCTGGCCGACCGACTGGAACGCCGCGGCCAGCGGTGCGCCCTCGTCGATCTGCCGGTAGTCGACCATGGCGCTGAGCACGATCGCGACCAGCACGTACAGCACGGTGCACACGATCAAGCTGCCGAGCAGGCCGACCGGCAGGTCCCGCTTGGGGCGCTTGGTCTCCTCGCCGAGGTTGGCCAGCGCCTCGAAGCCGGTGTAGGCGAAGAACACGATCGCCGCCGCGGTGAACACGCCGCCGATGCCGTACATCGACTGCTCCATGCCGAGCAGGGCCTGCACCAGCGGTTGCTCCAGCGCGCTCGCGGTCTCGGTAGCCGGCTGCGCGGGCGGGATGAACGGGTCGAGGTGGGCACCGTTGAAGAAGAACAGGCCGGCGACGATCACCAGCACGCACACCGACACCTTGACCACGACCAGCGCGTTGGTCACCCACGACGACTCGCGGATGCCGATCACCGCGATCACCGTGAGCACCGCGATGATCAGTATCGCGCCGACGTTGACCGTGGCGTCCTCGCCGAACCACTCCGACGGCAGGCCGAGCAGGTTCGACACGTAGCCCGACCAGCTGCGCGAGACCACCGCGGCGCCCAGGGCGAACTCCAGCAGCAGGTCCCAGCCGATGATCCAGGCGAACAGCTCGCCGAGCGTGGCGTAGCCGTAGGTGTAGGCGCTGCCCGCGGTCGGAACCGCTGAGGACAGCTCGGCGTAGCACAGCGCGGCCAGGGCCGCGACGATCCCGCCGATGACGAAGGACAGCACCACGCCGGGACCGGCGTGCTCCTTGGCCTGGATGCCGGCCAAGGTGAACACACCGGTGCCGATGATGATGCCGATGCCGAAACCGATCAGGTCCTTGCCGGTCAGGCTGCGGACCAGTCCGCTGCGCTCACCGCGGTCGATGATGTCCTCGACGGGCATCGTTCGGAAGACGCTCACGGGCGCACCGTAAGCGAGGCTCGGCGAGATGGCGCGACCGGCGTCGCTTTGTGTGATCCTTTCGGTACGAAACGTGACACTCGGTGTTCACCGGATGTCAACGAGTGATCCGGATTAAACGGTCAAATGCGCGGTGGGCACTCCATTCCGCCCACCGCTCAGGCGGGCACGGCGGAGGTGTCGCGCTCCCACACCCGGTGCTTGCCGAGTACGGTGACGAACTCCTCGATGAAGCCCTCCGGCAGCGCACCGCCGCTGTGCGCGGCCATGACCACGCCGAGGTCGGCGACCACGCCGTCGGTCCCGGAGCCCTTGCGCGCTTCGGAGACCCCGGCGCGTTGCAGCAGCTCCATGCCCTCGTCGCTGGCCGCGACCGGCTTGTGGTGCTTGTAGGCCTCGGCGACGAAGTGCACCGCGTGCCCGTCCTCGGCCAACGCGCGCACGCTCTCCGCGCCGCCGGGCACGATCACGCCGTCGTAGAGCACCGACGCCATGGTGTGCACGGCCCGGTCCACGGTCACCTCGTCGCTGTCGGTGCCGCGGACCTTGCCGTCGCGCAGCCCCAGCACCTCCGCCAGCGCGCCGCGCTCGGCCAGTCCGCGCTGGATCTGGACGACTTCCGAGGCGTCCACGCCGTCGGCGACCAGCACCGCGACCTTGCGGCTGGTGATCGTGTCGGTGCGGGAATTGGCCAGGCTCAGCGCGGGGGAGCTGCGGCCGTGGTTCGGCTTGCCGCCGCTGGGCGGTGCCACGCCGACTCCCTCCGCCACCGCCGCGGCCAGCTCGTGGTCGATGTTCTCCAGGTGGTCGACGACGTTGGCGCGCACGTGCTGGTGGTCGACCTTGCCGAGCTCGAAGCGGAACGCCGCGACGATGTGCTCCTTCTCCCACGGCGCCATGCTGTTCCAGAACAGCGTCGCCTGGCTGTAGTGGTCCTTGAAGCTCTCGCTGCGCTTGCGGATCGTGTAGCCGTCCACCTTCTGCTGGTAGTGCCGGAACACGTCCTCGTCGGCCAGCGCCGGGCACCCGCCGGACAGGCTGTTCTCCGTGTAGCTCGTGCGGCCCTGGTGGATCTTCTGCTGGCCGTAGCCGTCGCGCTGGTTGTTGGTCACCTCGGCGGTCGGCCGGTTGATCGGGATCTGCGCGAAGTTCGGTCCGCCGAGCCGGATCAGCTGGGTGTCGAGGTAGGAGAAGTTGCGCGCCTGCAGCAGCGGATCGTTGGTGAAGTCGATGCCCGGCACCACGTTGGCGGTGTGGAAGGCGACCTGCTCGGTCTCGGCGAAGAAGTTGTCCGGATTGCGGTCCAGCACCATCTTGCCCACCGGGCGCACCGGCACCACCTCTTCGGGGATGATCTTGGTCGCGTCCAGCAGGTCGAAGTCGAAGTCGAACTCCGCCGACTCCTCGACCAGCTGCACGCCCAGCTCCCACTCCGGGTACTGGCCGGCCTCGATGGACTCCCACAGGTCGCGGCGGTTGTAGTCGGGATCGGCCCCGGCGATCTTCTGGCACTCGTCCCACACCAGCGAATGGCTGCCCAGCACCGGCTTCCAGTGGAACTTCACGAAGGTGCCTTCGCCGGCGGCGTTGACCAGCCGGAAGGTGTGCACGCCGAAGCCCTGCATCATCCGGTAGCTGCGCGGAATCGCCCGGTCCGACATCAGCCACATCATCATGTGCAGCGTTTCCGGTTGCAGCGCCACGAAGTCCCACAACGTGTCGTGCGCCGAGGCGGCCTGCGGCATCTCGTGGTGCGGTTCGGGCTTCACCGCGTGCACGAAGTCGGGGAACTTGATGCCGTCCTGGATGAAGAACACCGGCATGTTGTTGCCGACCAGGTCGTAGTTGCCCTGCTCGGTGTAGAACTTGGTGGCGAAACCGCGCACGTCGCGGACCGTGTCGGCCGATCCCCGGGAACCGGCGACGGTGGAGAACCGGACGAACACCGGGGTGCGCTGGTTCGGATCGGTCAGGAAGCGCGCGACGGTGTAGTCGGACAGCCAGCCGTCGTAGGGCTGGAAGTGCCCGTAGGCCCCGGCGCCGCGGGCGTGCACCACGCGCTCCGGGATGCGTTCGTGGTCGAAGTGCGTGATCTTCTCCCGGGCGTGGAAGTCCTCCAGCAGCGTGGGGCCGCGCTCACCGGCGCTCAACGCGTCGTCGGTGTGGTCGATGCGCACGCCCTGCTGGGTGGTCAACTTCGTGCCGGTGAGGTCCTGCCGGACCCCGTCGAGCTGTCGTTGCTTGTCGTCTTCGGTGCCCATCGCGCCTGGCTCCCCTCGGTGTCGGCTGAAACCGCCCACCAGGTTTCCCGCTGGTGCCGGGGGCTATGCGCGTTCAGGACCCCAGCGCGGCGGGCAGCCAGTGAAGCAGTCCGGGGGCGCCGGCCACGAGCAGGAAGTGCGCGGCCCGGCCGATGAGGCTGGCCGCGAGGAAGCCGATCAGCGGCAGGCCCGCCGCGCCGGAGAGCAGGCACATCAGGCTGTAGGGCGGGATGCCGGGGATCGAGGTCAGGCACAGCACGCCCAGCCCCCACCAGGGGCGGTCGACGGTGCGCTGGTGGAACTTCTCGAACCAGGCGGCCCACCGGCCGGTCCGCCGCTTGGCCTCGAGCTTCTTCAGCATCCGCTCGCCGAGCGCGAACCCGCCCTTGCCCGCGAAGTAGAACAGCGTCTTGCCGGCGACCTGGCCGATCGCGGCGGCCAGCCCGAGCCCCCACCAGCTCACGCCATCCACATTGGACACGACGCCCAGCAGGTACAGCTCGATGTTGACGAGTGGGAAGAAACTACCCAGCGCCGCGGTGCCCGCGGTGGCCAGCAGCCACCCGATCATCGGACCACCCGCTCGCGCGGCGGAGCAAGGCGGTCGATCACGTCACGCACTCCACAACGACCAGAACAGGACGACCCACCCTACCGAGCCGCTCCCCGCAACACCCGGCCGGGGACGGGTGCCAATTTCGCGAGAAATTGACCATCACCCGGGTGAACGTCAATTTCTCGCTCTTACCTACCAAGTTCACACAGATCAGCGCCGGAGCACCGGGCAGCGTCGGGCACCCCCGACCAATACACCCAAGACCGACGCCAGCAGGCCAGGCGTGTCAGCGCCCACGACGCCCGATTGGTCTGTGTGAGCACCACGTGACCAGACGGTAACGCACGAGAAACGGTTACCGATCTGATCTAGGGCAGGTAAGGGAGCATGAGCAGTGGCGCGGCGGACCACCAACCACAAGGTTGAGCAGGCAGTAGCCCCTGGTGAGGGGCTTCGGGTGCTGGGGCGTATCCGGCTGAGCCGGTTTCAAGGTCGTGAGGACACCACGACCAGCCCTGAGCGTCAACGTCTAGCTATCGAGCGTTGGGCGGAAGCCAACGGGCACACGATCATCGGGTGGGCTGAGGACCTAGACCTCGGACGCTCCGTGGACCCGTTCACTGCTCCTGAGTTGTCCCCGTGGTTCACCGAGCCGGAACGGGTGGACTCGTGGGACGTCATCGCCGGATACCGGCTGGACCGTATCGCCACGGGCTCGATCTACCTGAGCAAGGTGATGGTTTGGTGCCAGGAACACGGCAAGTCGCTTGTATCGACGTCTGAGACCTTTGACCTCGGTACTAGCCCCGGCCGTATGGTCGCGGTCATCCTCGCCGAGGTCGCCGCAGGCGAGCTGGAAGCTATCCGGGAACGAAACACCAACGCGTTCGATTACACGTATTCCAAGGGCATGTACACCGGGCGGATGACTCCGTACGGCTACAAAGCCAACGGGAACGAGTACGTGGTAGACCACGAGGCTAAAGCCGTCATCCTGGAGATCGTAGAACGTGTGATCAATAAGGAGTCCGTCCGGAAAATCATTATCGACCTGAACACCCGTGGTGTCCCGTCCCCTCGTGACCGTCAACGGATCAACACGGGAAACAAGCCCAAAGGCGCAGCGTGGTCTCATCAGTCGATTAACCGGATTCTGGAGACTGAGACTCTGCTAGGTCACACAATCCGTCGTGACGCCGTCCTCGGTGCCGACGGTAAACCGATCAGGTACGCTAAGGGTAAGAAACAGTTCGGGGAGCCGTACACAGTCCGCGATGAGACCGGTGCACCGTTGGTGCGTGCTGAGCCGATTCTGTCTCGTACCCGGTTCGATGAGCTGCAAGAGGCTCTAGGTAAGCGTGCCAAGTCCGCTCCGAAGCGCCGGAAGACTGAGACTGATCTACTGCTCCGCGTGTTCTACTGCCCGTGCGGTGAGCCTCGCTACACGGTGTCTAACGGATCCCGGACGTATTACCGCTGCGCTAGCTCGCAAAAGGGAAAGCCGTGCGGTAACAAGTCGATCCGCAAAGATCTTGCCGAGTCTCTTTTCGAAGAGGTCATGCTAGACAGCTTCGGTGACCTGCCGATGAAAAAACGCGTGTACGTCCCTGCGACGAACAACGCGGATGAACTAGCCAGCATCGAAGCTGAGATCGACAACATCGCTAGCCTGATCACGTCTCCGGCGTTCCGTGGAAAGACCCATGACAAGCTGGCTGGTCGCCTAGAGGTGCTGGACAAGCGGCGTAGCGAGCTTGAGGCTCAGCCGGTACGCCAGGCAGGGTATCGGATGGAACCGACCGGGGAGACGTTCGCGGAGCACTGGGATGGACTGGACTCGGACCAGCGGAACGCGTTCTTGCGGAATGCTGGTGTTCGGTTCGAAATGAAGTCGGAGATCGAGTCTCATTTCGACTTTACACACCTGGAATTGCTGCTCGGTCTGATCGATCCATCGATCGATCCGCAAGAGCATCTTGATGCGGAGAAACCCAAGGCGGCGGCGTATCGCGCTGAGCTTGAGGCGCAATACAGCTGGGGATCGTAAATAGCAAGCCGGAAAGGTTAGGCGGGCTCATCCTGCCCGATTTAGAACAGGAGAGACTCAGTGAACAGGAAACAGCGACGCAAAAAGATTAAGCCCATGAAGTGGCTGGACAATCTGAAGGAAAGTAACCCGGAGATGTACCAGGAAGCGATAGACCTGGTCGCCGAGGGCCTGATCACATTCGACAGCAACGGCCGCATGGTCGGCGCCGATGGTCGGACGTTCGATCTTGTGGAACGGGAGAAATAAGCCAACGCTAGGTCATATTTGAATGAATCCGGCGCAGGCGAAGCGGGAGAATCCATCGGATCGGATTCGGTTCTACCGCGCCACGCCGCCGGAATGGTTCCGGCGGACTCCCAACAAGTAAAGGACTGAATTGACCACGATTGACATCGTCACCCGATTCCCTCGAACAACTCTCAAGGAAGCTTGGCTACGATCTCAGCAGTCCGAGAAGTGGGTATTTCCCGACACGGTGTGTTCCTCGGTGACGATGATTTACGGGCGGAGTAACGTCGGTAAGAGCTACTTGGTTTCTTCGATGCTGCTCTCACTCATGGTTGATGGGCGGGAATTCCTCGGGATGCAGCCGACCAATCGCACCAAGGTTTGGCGTCCTGCGATCCTCTGGACGGATCCCGGTTCGGATGAGGAATACGCTGAACGTATTTACCCGGAACTGCCGGAAGAGGCAGAACTAGGAATCTTCCACGTTGGCCGAACTGCCAGGGTTGACGAATGGGAGGCACTAGCTGATCACCTTTTTACCGAGGGATTCAATTTCGTGGTGGTCGATAACCTGCAAGGGGTTACCGGCGACACGAACGAATCAGGCACGGTTACCACGGTGTTCGATGGATTGACCAAGCTCACGAACCGAGGTGTTCCCGTGGTCATTCTTCACCACGAATCGGAGAAAGGCAGGGTGGTTGCGGGAGCTTCCCCAATGGGTACGTCTACCGCAGTTCAGAAGTCGCGAGCGTGGATTCAGGTTCGACAGTCCAACCGCCGGAACCTGCGCGGAGGAAATACCGCGCTGGTGATTCAGTCCAACGCGCTGAGTCAGCCTCAGCAGCTCGTAGCGGAGCCCCTGGCAGGTCCGGCCTACCGGGTGTTGAACCGTGGTCCCTGGGCCACGTCAGAGGTGGAGGAGAAGCCCAAGGAGAAGCCCAAGGAGAAGCCCAAGGAGAAGCGTAGTAAGGACACCTACGACGAACGTGCCGATATGGCGCGCTGGGTGGTGGACAACTGCCAGGGAAAGGGACTGAATGCGACCGCATCGGCTCTATCCGAGAAGTTCAGCAAGTCGCAGGCCACGTGTAAGGAACAGCTCATGCGCGGTGCCCTGGCCAAGCTGTTGGACCGTACCGGCGACGGTTCGGCCGCCATCTGGTCGCACAAGAGCAAGTAGTGGGAACTGGTAGTGGTGGTGTCCCCCCCCCCTGTAGGTGTTCGTCCCTCACACCACCCCCCACTAACTACCTTCAGCGCGCTACAGCGTGCCAACGGGTGGGGGATAACAAGGCGAACGAGAGTGAGCCTTGACCAAGGCAGACCTTTTCGGGTCTGCCCAATATCGGCTCTAGCAGAATCAACGGGTTAGGCGAAGCCGTTAAACCCGTTGTCGTGACTAAGCCGCTGGGGTCAACTTCAGCGGCCTAAACACCTCACCCGCTGTTCCGCTTCGCTGCGGGTGATGCGCTAGAGCCGATGTCAGTAAACCGAGGAGAGCTAACCGAAGTTAGCTCTTAGAAGTCAACTATCAAGTATCTCCTACGGTTCTCCACTTCGTGGAGAGATACCTGGTTGATGTCAGTTAACTACGAAAGGAGACTAGTTTATGAAGACAACTCCCGTTGTCGTCTGGACCTGTATCAAGTACTCAAACATGACAACCGACGCTGAGGGAAAGCGTCGGATCATTCCAGGGACTAGGTACCTGTCCCTGGTCTATTACCGAAGTAGGTACCAAGCGGAGCAGTGCCTAGACTGCTCCACCTGGATACCCAAACACGGAAACCGGAAGTACTGCGCTGGTTGTCGTGAGGCCCGATACCGGGCCGACAACGCGGCTGCCAGGGAGCGGATGCAGAAGTCGCGATCGGGAAGGAACAAGCTCAGGGATGAGAATTACCGCAAGCTCGGTAGGCCAGTTCCCGAACCTGGCAAGCGTGGGAGGCCGAAAGGCGCTAGGGACTTCGGGACGCGGAGAAACTCGCCGCACTTCCGGCCGGGAATAGATGACCGAAAGGAAGGGCTACGAGGATGGTGAGCCTTGTCACTGGATAGAGCCAAAGCGCCCTAACAATATGTTCGGAGTACATAGTAACTATTGAGAGGGGAAAGCAGAGAGTGAGAAGCTGCCGCGAGGTGTAGATAGCTCTGTCTGCGTTCCTCATAGCTGAAGCCCTCGGGAGGCACCTTTACAGGTGCCCCTCGGGGGATTTTTGTTTGCCCTGATTTCAACTTAAACATTTAGGAGGGTTCTATGCGTGGTCGTCCAGAAGGCCCGGGGGATACCGCCAAGATCCGTGAGGCTCTGGCGGCCACCGGCAAGACATACACCCAGATTGCGGAGCAAATGGGCGTGACCGTTGCGTCTGTGTCCGCGTATTCCGCTGGTGCTCGAAAGCCAGCAGCGGGAAACCTGGGCAAGCTCGCTCAGGCTCTCGGTATCCACGTGTCCAAGATTCTGCGAAAGGACACCAGCGATGCCGCGTAAGAACTGGAGAAGCACTAACGAACGGCCAAACCACAAGATGTTTGAAGAGCTTCAGTCGAGGGTGGCGAAACTACAGAAGCGACTCAGGTACGAATGGCAGACGCTGAACAGCCGACGCTGAGACGGCTACTCGAACAGTACCGAGCGCGACGCGCTGAGTGCGCCGTATGTGGCGCTGAGCCTCTGTTCTGGCGAGACGAATACGAGAGCGGAGCTTGCCGTCCCTGTGTCGCAGAGATTATGGAAGAGATTGAATCAGAGTCTCCGGACTAACCCGCACGGAGCGAAACGCATCTACCGATCAGGCCGAGTCCGAATCTGGCCGCAGAAGCTGAACGAGGCGTAAGCCGTTGACCAGGGGAAACGTAACCGCCGGCTGAAGCCGCGGGGACTGTTTTCACAGGTCAGAGAGTCAGCGTCTGTCCACTTGGAACGTTCCTGATCGTAAGAGCTCTCAGAGCTGCTGAGAGCGTCCTGACTTCCTCGGGGAAACCCGAGGTATCTCCAACCCATCTACGAGCTTCTGTGAAGCTCTCAGCCCTGAAAGGCACCAACTGTGTCCGATATTGCCAACGCCAGCATTGCCACTGAAGCCCCGATCGCTCGGTACCGCTCGGTCTACCGCCAGCTGAAGAGCCTGGGGGTTACCGTCCCCGATTCGATCGCTGAGGCTATCGAGTTCGCAGACCAGCCGATTGAGCTTGCTGACCATCGCGCGGTACACAAGAAGCTTGCGAACGCTACCCCGAAGGACTTCGGTGATTCGCTGACCGAGTTCGCCCAGTCGTACATGCTCGCTGCCATCGCGGAAAAGGATGCTTACTTCCGTGCTGAGGTGAACAAGGCCAAGCTTGCGCGACTTCAGACCGTGTTCATGGAACACGAAAAGGGCCTGTTCGCTCAGCTTTGCAAGATGTTCAACCAGGTTGCCCCGGAGTTCACCAAGAACGCTCTTGGGCTTCAGGGTGTCCGAGAGGGGCGATTCTCCGAGGTCGGGAGTTACACCGGGGAGCAGCTGAACGCACTGGTTGATTCTCGCGAGGCTGCAAAGCCGCTAGCGCCGATTTACTCGGTGTATCAGTCTCTCGGTTCTGCTCTGAGTTTCATCGAAGGTGACCCGGACAAGGAGCACCCCGGCCAGTACGAGGATGAGGTGAAGCGGCTTGCTGGTCCCGACACCAGTCAGCAGCAGATTGTGAACGCTGGCCACATGGTCAAGCTTGCTGCCCTCGGTGTCGATGCGATCCGGCCGATTCGCGACCTGATGCCGTTCCTTGCTCTGCCCTACTACGGGGCAGACCTGAACCTGACTCACCCGCTGGGGAGCTGAGCATGGCCAGCGTTGGCCGTAGCCCCGAACAGGCTTGGGCGGAGTTCCTTGGGAGTCAGCTGGACTCCGACCGTGTGCAGTGGGCGGTAGTCGGCCGGATGTTCTCTGAGACGTCCGGCCCGCCTGCTGAGCCTGCCGAACCAGCGGACGACTGATCGGGAGTCGCCCAGAGTCCTACCGCGTCTCTGGGCGGCTCTCCCGCCTTGGGGTACCCCGAAGTACCCCCAGAGACTTTCGGGCCGCGTATGGCCCCAGCTGACCCCAAAGAGAGGCATTGCATTGGAGATTACCTGTGGTGGTTGCTCATCCCGTTGGACTGGCGTGAGCCGGTGTCACTGCTCCGGGTGTCACCAGACGTTCAGCGGAGTAACCACGTTCGACAAACACCGTATTCGGTCACGGTGTAGAGAACCGAGCAAGCTCGGGTTAGACGTAGTCAATGGGATTTGGACTCACCGAGAGAGCTAAATACGTTGGGTGCCAGCCGGCGATCGGATAGTGATTCTCCGTGTATGGTCTCAGCTGAAGGAATCATCATGAAACCACCCAAGCGGGAGAGCTGGGAAAATTCCTCCCGATCCAAACGATTGCCGCCGAACTGGAGAGCCCTCCGGGCTCAAGTACTCAGGCGAGATAAAAACACCTGCCAGATCAACGGCCCAGCGTGTTCAATCCACGCTACTGAAGTCGACCATATCCAAGCGGGAGACAATCACAGCCCAGACAATCTCAGGGCTGTCTGTTCTGTGTGCCACGCTCGCAAATCAGCCCTAGAGGGTTCAAAGGCTAGCGGGATCGCACGTGCGCGTTTGAGTGCGCTACGCAAGCGCAGACCAGAGCGTCACCCAGGACGCAGGGATAAGAGTTCGCAGTAGGTAAGCGCGAGACTCGCGCGTGTGGTTAGTGGGTTGGCATTGGCTAGGTTGTGCTGAGTGTGTGTCGCAGCGCGCAGAGATTGAGTTTGATTTTCGGTTTGAGTTGCGGGAATCTGTGAGTGACATTCTGAATAGGCTTGCTGCGACCCCCAGGGGAGGTTCCCCCTGGGGGCTTTCTAGATCGGCCAGGTATAGCGCCAGCCCGTCTCGATGCTTCGCATGCGCCTGCATTTTTCATATCGCGGAAGTTTGAACCTCGGCCCTCCCTGGTCCGGGGCTTTTCTCATGTCCAAGTGAGGTAAACCAAGTGGCACAACGTGCACCAAAGAACCTGGGTTCGGCAGGTCAACGGCTCTGGAAAGGCATTTGTTCTGACTATGAACTACGTCCGGATGAACTCGCAGTGCTCGAATCAGCCTGCCGAGAGGCTGACCTAATCCAACGGCTAGAAGACGCTCTGAAGGATGCCCCGCTGATCGTTAAAGGATCAATGGGGCAGGAGGTAGCTTCTCCGTTGGTCACCGAGATTCGGCAGCACCGAAGCACTCAGGCGAGCTTGCTGAAGCAGCTCAAGATTCCGGATCTGGAAGACGAAGAATCAGATGACACCGGAACGGTTCGGAAGCTAACCCGCTCCGAGGTTGGCCGCAAGGCCGCTAATGCACGCTGGGGGAAGCAATGAAGCCGTACCGCTCGAATTCGAAGAAGCATGATCCTCGGGAAGCCCGGATTAGCGAAGCCCGCGAGGCGTGACGTCGGGTATTCGGCCGGGAACCTTCGCCGGGTACTGACTGGCTGGACTACGTGACAACCGTTGACGGTGAACCTGCCGTGGACGTGGCGAAGCTGTACCAGGAGGCGCTTGGAGTGCCAAGCGTGAACAATTCTCCGCGCGCTGTGCGTGCTACACCTATTCAAGAGTAGTCAGCTCACCGTTGGCGCTGCGGCACCAGCGTCGCCCTTCGCAGTCGCGAAATTCGATGCGGAAGTTCTCCTTTAGCCTCCGAGATTCTGCCGCGATCTGCTGTAGAATCAAACGATTCGCGGCCTCTACCATATTAAGTGCCTCTACAGAGAAGTCCGGTTGCTTCCCTTGCTGATTCCTGTGTGGTGACATGGCAAACCGGAGTTTATCGCGTTGATATTTAAATCTATCGAAATCCTTGGCCTCGGGCGGCAAGGATTCGTATAGTTCCTTTGCTCTCTTGAAGCTCTCACGAAAGGCGTCCCTATCCAATGGGTTAGTAATGGGTTCTTCTGTCGGCAGTAGGTATCCGAACTTGGCTATCCTTCGCACTTCGCCGTCGATCCCTTCGCCATAGACGTGGACGTCGTAGACAGGAAGGTCTGAGGCGTTCACAAACCAGAACGCCAACTTGATCGTGGCGTCAAGATTTCCGGCTTGCACATCTCCTGCGTAGCCGTGAGTTATGTCTGCTAGCCATCCAGTCACCTTCGACGCTTGCCATCGCAGATCGTGCTTCTGTGCGAGCTCTAGCTGTGCCGCCTGCTTGCGATAGGCCCGGTAGGCAAATGTAGCCGCAGTTGCAGCGATGAGGGCTGAACCGACGGCAGAGGATGAGCTGACTATTTCCGTCCACTTCACATCGGAAGCGGCGGCTATGACTAGATGATCGACCATGTAGACAATATAGCGTCTTGATCAATGCGATACAGTTGCCTCCTTGACTGGGGAGGTGGCTACGCGCGTGGTGCAAGACGTCGGTTTCTGGGAGGCCGTTGGGCTGTGGTTGTCCGGTCAGAAGCTAGAGAACTTCACCATGTACGGCTGTCCGATGTTGTATTGGGCCAGGATTGGGAAGTGTCTTCAGTTTATCGGCGGGGCTGCTATTGTTCTCGACCTCATTGGCCCACAGCGCCTACGCGAGTGGGGAGACTCTACACAACGTGTAGGGAAGTGCCTCTGGCGAAAGGCGAGATCTTGGTGGCGGTTGAGTATCCCAGTCAAGTGGGATACGACACGGCAAAGCGATCTCGTTCTTACGCTTTCCGTGGGATTCGCTGGCACAGGAATGCTCGTTGGGATCCCCGCTTTTCAAGAGGGGATCGGGGACGACGCTCCGTTTGTGTTACACGCTGTCGGCCTACTTGGACTTGTCTTTCTCTATGGTTTAATGGGTGTTGCATTCGGGCAAGCCCTGTCATTCTCCATTCCTCCAGAGTGGCTTCTACTCCTTTACAGAGTTCGCGGGTGCCGATACGAAGTTATCTTCTCGTTCCTTCCTGTGGGTGGAGATACATTTGAGTGGATCATGCGCTCAAACTTCCTTCCGCTAAGATCCAATATGACGCGCCGTTCATTGGTGTTCCTGATTCCATGGGCTCTTGTCACTGGCATCATAACGTGGCTGTTCTTTGCTTTGGGTGTTGTGGAGGAGTCTGGTTTTGTGGAAGTTGCGAATGCGCTTTCGATGCTTTTCATTATTACAAGCTCCTTTGTTTGGGTGTTATTTCAGGCTGTACTTGTTCCAATAACGTTGCTGGCGTATTTTTCACAGGCAGTACTCTTGAAAGCGGCGGATGTTTTCCGGAAAGACCACCCGGGGCATCCGATTCGATGGGTGGCTTTTATTTTTGTGTTTATCGGATTTTGCTTGGACCTACTCGGGTCGTAGGCATGACAAAGCCCCCGGAATCATCCCGGGGGCTTGTAGAACTGAGTGTTAGCTCCGGAGTGAAGAGTCCTTGATTGCGATCCGCGGGTAGACCCTGACATCAACCTCGCCGGACAACTCCTCAGTCTCGAACTCTGCGATGAAGTGTGTCTCTTGATTCTCCGCGCGGATGCTCAGGGCAGTTGCACACTCGCGTACGAAGTGCCAGAGAACGTCATCGGCTTGACGCCAAACGAACTGAACGGACCGTTGGATAGCGTCGTAGCTCAGTTCCAGCGTGCCATTCTCGGACTCGATCTGAGTGCGCTGAATCCAAGGTTCGTCCAGGGCTTCGGGAGCTTCCCCGAACTGGTCAAGGAACTCCTGTTCCTTGGGGATGCTCATCGTGTCGGTCATTTCTTCCCTCTCTTCGGGATCATCGTAGTCAACCGTAGCCCTTGGTCCGTCACGTGCCAAGTTGTTTCGAGCTGGAGGAACCCGCCAGGGCCAGCTAGCAGAGAGTCTCGGACCTGATAGGTTCCCCATTCGTTCGAGAATGTCCGCTTGATGTTGTCATTAGTGCTTACCGCATCCTCAAGGTGGCGTTTGAGCGTGTCATGACCTTCAGGTGTGTCGTAGATGCGGATCCTGCTCAGCTCGTCAATGTTCTGGTTCGATCGGTTTTCATTGTGATCGTTGGACTTGACTTTGCCAAAGAAATATTTGAACTTGTTCGAGTCAATTTCGGCCCGGTTAGCCGGCTTGTCGTTGGTGGGTTTCTGGTCTTGTGCTGCGCCAGGGCTCTCTCCGCTGCCTACAATCGACGCGCGGTAAGCGGCGATCCTGTTCTTTACCTCGGTGCAGAGCTGAGAGGCTCGTTCTATTTCTGAGGCGGAGCGCTGCCAGCTCTCGAAAACCTCTGCAAATTCAGGATCGTTGCTCTCTGCGGCGACCGAGTAAAGTGATTGAGTCGCTTCCTCCAGCAAGCTCTGAGCTACCTGGAGTGCCTGTATCGGTAGAAGTTGGCTGGCTCTGTCTAATCCGTTGGCTACCTCTTCAACGCTCATACGCGCCTTTACAGTCTGCTTGCGTACCCTTCTGCTGCTTGCGTGCTGGCGTTGATGGTGCCCTGGACCCCTGACAGGGTTTGTATGGCTTCACTGAGCAGCCCCTGGGCCTGTTGGGATTCTTCCTGTCCGCTACCCTGAGTTGCAGCCGCTAGGGCTTGCTGGCCTTCTTCAAGGGTCAAGATCGCCTGTTGAATGGCCGCCATGCTCTCTTGGGCTTTCTGAGTAGCCAGTGAGATGCCTGCTCGAATTTCTTCTACGCCCGCCATTGAGGACCTCCGTTAGTTTGCTACTTGCTCCCAGCAGCGTTCTTTCATGCAGTCGTGGGTCAATGCGTATTCGCGGATTGACTCCCGGACACAGTCGTCACAGCCACGGCGCGGGTGTCCGTCGTTGGTGATGCCCATTTGCCGTCCGCACCTGGACGTTGTGCGCGATCCTGGTTGCTTCTCGTGGACAATCCCGTACAGGTCTGTCCAGAGGTTCCGGGCAGCGGCTACAGGTGGACCCGAACACGCTTCCGCAGCATCTCCCGTCGTTCTCTGTGTCGTGTTTTCCACTGTTTGAATCGTGTCCACACTCGTGCCTCCTGTGTTGCTTGGAAAGGCGGCCCGCTAGCCGGTCGGGGGTCTCGAACCAACGGGCCGCCTGTAAGTAGCATCGGAGTTACCGGCCGTAAGCGGTAGAGTTCAGCCGTTCACAAGGGTTCACAAGGGGGAGCCGTGAGCACAGGAGCAGATCTCCGCGCGGCGCGGGAGGCAGCAGGGCTGAGCCTTAGTCGAATGGCTGAGCGGACCCACTTCACCAAGTCCTACCTGTCCATGATCGAGACTGGTAGGCGGTCCATCGCTGCTGACGTAGTGACTGCCTACGAGCAGACGCTTGGAGTTCCCCTGAGTCCTGCTCCTGGTGATCCCCTGCGGGTAGCACATGAGTGGCTTGTCTCAGCCTCTCCCATGGCCGTGCAGGCAAGCTCGGGACGGAAGGTAGGTACGTCCCTTGCTGGTGAGCTTGAAACTCGCGTAGTGGATCTCAGGCACCTAGACGACACCGTGAGCAGTGACGAGTTAGGGCCAGTCATCTTCAAGGAGCTGGGAGACGCTGAGAGCCTGGTTCGCTCAGCGAGCTTCACCGAGCCCGTCGGCAAGAGGCTGTTCACCGCAGTGGGAGAGCTGGCCCAACTAGCAGGCTGGGTAGCTAGCGACGCGGGCCAGTATCGGCAGGCAGAGCGGTTCTACCTCTCGGGTGTAGCAGCGGCGAATGAAGCTCAGGACAAGGTTCTTGGAGCGCAACTCCTGTCCAGCCTGAGCTACCAAATGGCCAATGTCGGAAACCCTGCGGATGCTGCTCTGCTGGCTCGAACCGCTGTCATGGGTGCGGACGGCGCTACTCCGGCAGTCCGTGCCTTGTTCCTAGAGCGGGTGGCTTGGGCATCGGCGAAGTCAGGAGACGAGTCCGCGACGTGGCGCGCGCTGGACGCGGTAGACGACGCTTTCGACCAGAGCACAGGTGGAGAGCCTGAGTGGGTTTATTGGCTCAACAGAGCCGAAATCGACGTCATGGCGGGACGCTGCCTGATCGAGCTGGGCAGGCCAGCGGAAGCGGAACCGCTGCTGTCGGCTGCGATCGAGAGCTACCCGCCGGAACACGCTCGTGAGGTGGCGCTCTACCTCTCGTGGTTGGCGGAATCGCATGTTAAGGCGCTGGACTTCGACGCGGCCCGAGCATCGATCGAGCGTGGTCGGTCGTACGCGGCAGTGATGCCGTCTGCGCGTACAGACTCGCGGCTTGATGCCGTGCAGCGGTTGATACCAGGGCGGTAGCCCCGGACCTACGCGGCCCGGGGCTACTGTCTAGGCTCTGAGCTGCTGGAACGCACCCAGGGTTACCCCTGGTTTATGTGTAAATCCGGTAAGCGTGTACGCGAAATTGACCACGCCTGGGGTGACGCAGCAGCATTTCCGCAGGTGGCGGCCCGTGAGTACTTTGGGGCGCTATAGCACCGCAAAGTGCTCACGGGGCTTGACCAGGGGAGATGTCACATTCGAGCGTTTCGGCGGGATTCGCCCGGGTAGTGGTCGGTTTCTCGCGAAATCGACCGCCTCACGCTTCCGGGGGAGTGGGGTCGGCGTCGGGGTCCCAGCTGAGGAGGCGGACGCGGCTGACCGTGCGGAGGTGGCGGCGCATCGCGGTGACCGCGGCGCGGGCGTCGCCTGCCCGGATCGCTTCGGCGATGCGTTCGTGCTGGGTCAGGGACTTGCTCGGGCGGTCCGGCTGGCGCAGGGATTCCTGGCGGCTTTCGGCGATCTCGGGTGCGATGGTGCGCATGAAGTCTGCGAGCAGGGAGCTGTGCGCGGCGGCGGTGATCGCTGCGTGGAACCGGCGGTCGCCCTCGTTGCCGAGCTCGCCGTCGGCGATCTCGCGGCGCATGTCGGCCAGGGCTGCGTCGATCTCGGCCAGGTCGTCTTCGGTGCGGCGCTGCGCGGCCAGTTCGGCGAGCTTGGTCTCCAGCGCTTCGCGGGCGTCGAGCACGTCGGGGAGGCGGCGCTTGCGGGCCACCAGCTCGTCGACCGGTTCGACGTCCAGCGACTCGCGCCGCAGGTAGGTGCCGCCGCCGTGCCGGACCTCGACCAGCCCCTGCACCTCGAGTACCACGATGGCCTGCTTGACCGAGGCGCGGCTGACGCCGAGCTGCTCGGCGAGCTTGCGCTCCGGCGGCAGGCGGTCGCCCGCGCGCAGCCCGGAGGCGGCGACGTGCTCGCGCAGCCGCTGCACGACCTGCTCGTACAGGCGAGGGCGGGCGAGCGGGCGCAGGGCGTCGGACACCGGGTTCCTCCAGGTAGGGGAGCGGGCGGTGGCCAGGCTAGCACCGTGGACGAGTGGCTGAGCCAATTTGGCCACAGAACGCTTGACGACGCCTGGCCGGCGGGCAAAAGTGGATGAGCCAGTGGACCAATGCTCGGACGATCGTGGAGGTGACCGTGCTGTTCCCGAAGTTGCGGCAGCCGGACGAGAAGGAGGCGCTGCGCTTCGGCGCGCGGGCGCTGAACTACCAGGAGCTGGCCGGGGTGGCCGCCGCGATCGCCGAACGGGTCGCCGGTCGCGAGCGGGTCGCGGTGTGGGCGACCAACGAGCTCGAGACCTGCGCGGCCGTCATCGGCGGGCTCAGCGCGGGCGTTGCGGTCGTGCCGATCAACCCGAAGGTGGGGGAGCGCGAACTCGCGCACATCCTCAACGACAGCCAGCCGGAACTGCTGCTGGCCGCACCCGGGTTCCGGGCGCCGGAGGGTCTCGGCGGGATCCAGGTGCACGAGGTCGACCTGAGCGCCCGCGGCGGTGAGCTGCCGCCGGAGGCCGACGAGAGCGCCCCGGCGCTGATCGTCTACACCTCGGGCACCACCGGTCCGCCGAAGGGCGTCGTGCTGCCGCGCCGCGCGATCAGCGCCAACCTCGACGCGCTCGCCGAGGCCTGGGAGTGGACGGAGCGCGACGTGCTCGCGCACGCCCTGCCGCTGTTCCACGTGCACGGGCTGATCCTCGGCACGCTCGGACCGGTGCGGCTGGGCGGCACCGTGCACCACCTGGGCAAGTTCTCCTCCGCCGCCATCGCCGAGGAGCTCGCCGGGTCGGCGACCATGATGTTCGGCGTGCCGACCATGTACCACCGGCTGGCCGAGGACGCCGAGCGCGACCCGGAGATCGGCAAGGCCGTCGGCAAGGCGCGGCTGCTCGTGTCGGGTTCGGCGGCGCTGCCCGCGGTCGAGCACGAGCGGATCGAGCGGCTGACCGGGCAGCGGGTCGTCGAGCGCTACGGCATGAGCGAGACGATCATGAACTGCGGCGTGCGCGCCGACGGCGACCGCCGACCCGGTTACGTGGGGCGCCCGTTCGCCGGGGTCGAGCTCAAGCTGGTCGACGAGCAGGGCGCGGAGATCGAGGCCAGCGACGACGAGACGGTCGGCGAGATCCTGATCCGCGGCTCGAACCTGTTCAGCGGCTACCTCAACCGCCCCGACGCCACCGAGGCGGCCTTCGCCGACGGCTGGTTCCGCACCGGCGACGTGGCCACCCGGGCCCCGGACGGCTACATCCGCATCGTCGGGCGCAAGGCCACCGACATCATCAAGAGCGGCGGCTACAAGATCGGTGCGGGCGAGATCGAGAACTGCCTGCTGGAGCACCCGGCGGTCGCCGAGGTCGCGGTCACCGGTGAACCTGACGCCGACCTGGGCGAGCGGATCGTGGCCTGGATCGTGCGCGCCCCCGGCCAGGAGGTGGCCGACCAGGAGCTGGTCGACCACGTGGCCCGGCTGCTCACCCCGCACAAGCGGCCGCGCGAGGTGCGCTACCTGGACGCCTTGCCGCGCAACGAGATGGGCAAGGTGCAGAAGAAGGCCTTGCAGCATGGCTGAGCACAGCGCGGCTCGCGCGCTGGTCGAGGCGATCGGCCGGGGGTTCGAGGAGTTCGAGCCCCCGGCGGTCCGGGACGCGGTGGACGGCCCGCTGGGCTGGCCGGGTTACGACGACCAGCGCGCTCGCGCGACCGACCGCAGCGGCGCCGACGAGTCGGTGCTCTGCGGTCGTGCCCAGGTCGGGGAGCGGTCGGCGGTGCTGGTCGCGTTCGACTTCGCCTACCTCGGCGGATCGGTGGGGGAGGCGGCCGGCGCGCGGATCGTGGCGGCGTTCGAGCGGGCAGGGGAGCTGCGGCTGCCGGTGATCTCGCTGGTGGCCTCCGGCGGCAGCCGCATGCAGGAAGGGATCTGCGCGCTCCGGCAGCTGCAGGAGATCGCCCGAGCGTGCCTGCTGGCACGTCGCGAGGGGATCGCCCACATCACGGTGCTGCGCAATCCGACGACCGGCGGCATGTGGGCGGCGCTGTCGGCAGCCGCTGACGTGGTGCTGGCCGAGCCCGGCGCGGCGGTCGCCTTCGGCGGCAGCCGCGTGCGCAGCGCCACCGACACCGGCGAGGCGTTCAGCGCGGAGGGCAAGCTCGACGACGGCCAGGTGGACCGGATCGTCGATCCCGCCGAACTGCCGTCGGTGCTCGCCGACCTGGTGCGGATGCTGCAGCCGCAGCAGTCGCCGGACCCCGCCCCGGTGCCGAAGTCGCTGGCCAGCGCCGAACCACCGGCCACCGGCTGGGAAGCGGTCCAACGAGCACGAGCCGCCGATCGCCCCCGTGCTCAGTCCTATTTGGACGCCTACTTCGCCACCCGCTTCGAGATCAGCGGAGACCGGGTGGGCGGCCGCGATGCGAGCATGCTCTGCGGATTCGGCGAGCATGAAGGCCGCACGATCGCCTACGCCGCCCAAACCGGAACCCCCAACACCCCAGCGGGATTCCGCACCGCAGCCCGCCTGATCAGACTCGCCGACCAGCTCGACATCCCGGTCCTGACCCTGGTCGACACCCCAGGCGCGGCCAACGATGCCGCGGCCGAACAGGCCGCGATCGGCCCAGCGATCGCCGAGGTCTTCACCGCGGTCGCCGACGCCGAAACCCCGATCACCACCCTGGTCATCGGCGAGGGCGGCTCCGGCGGAGCCCTCGCCCTGGCGTCACCGGACCGCACCTGGATCACCGCAGACGCCTATTTCGCAGTAATAGCCCCGGAATCCAGCGCAGCAATCCTCAAGAGAGACCCGGCAGAAGTCCCAGACCTGGCCACCCACCTCCAACTACGCCCCCAAGACCTCCTGAACCACAGCTTCGTCCAAGGCCTCGCCCCCTGAAGCCGCGCGCCCGCTGCCCAGGACCCGTGAGCACTTTGGGCTGCCACAACGACCCAAAGTACTCACGGGCACACCGCAGATCCGCGCGTCGGAAGACCAGGTGTCTTCACCGTCGGCTTGCCACGGGCAGCATCCCGCGCTGAGAACACAACGAGCACTTTCGGCTCATCCCCAGTCCGGGCCTTGTTGGACCGCTCAGGGGTTTCGGGGGTCGGTGACTTCGTAGCCTTCGCGGAGGGGGCCGCCGACGCTGTCGAGGACTTCTCGGGTGATCGCCGCGAGGCGGGTGGGGTTGGTGAGCGAGGTGGCGAGGCGGTCGGCCAGGTCGGGGTCGTGGTCTCGGAGTTCGCGGAGGAGCCATTTGCCGGTGCCTTGCCAGTGGCGTGCCGCGAGGAGGGCGAGTTGCGCGGTCTTGGTGAGTGCGCGGGCAGCTGTGAAGGTCGTTTCGGCCGGGTCGGTGCTGCCGGTGAGGTCGTCGAGGAGGTCGGTCAGCTCGTAGCGGTGGGCGTCGAGCTCTGCGGTCGTGGCGGGTGCTGGCCCGGCGGCCAGGCGTTCGCGCATCTCCGCTCGGAGACGGGTTCCCAGGTCGTCGGGGTCGGTCACGATCGCGCCTTCGGCGATCAGCCGTGGGATGCCTGGCCAGCGGCGTTCGAGGTTGTCGGCGCAGTAGGCCGCGAGGCTCCGCTCGTCGTGCTCCAGCACCTCGACCGGCCAGCCTTCCCAGGTCAGCGACCTGCGCGTCGGCTGGTCCCGGGGTGCGGTGACCACCACCACGTCCAGGTCCGATGTCGCCGTGCGGCGGGGTGTGAGGACGCTGCCGCCCACGATCACCAGGCGGGCTGAGCCGAACTCCTGCTGGGCAAGGCGGCGCGCTGAGGCGATCGGGTCTGCGTCCACCACGTCGTTCTACCTCGACCCGGGGTGCGGGAGAACCGCCGATCGTCGCGGTCGGTGATCAATGCCACCTGGTTGGTGGGGCGATCTGGGCACTTCCGTGTTCTAAACTCAGGCTCGCCTGACAAAGGTTAGGCTAGCCTGAGTTTTCAGAAGGTGCGATGAACCGGACGGGGATCGGCGGCGCGGTCGCCATCGTGACAGGCGCAGGCCAGGGCATCGGCGCTGCGGTGACCAGAGCGCTGGTCGAGCTCGGCGCCACCGTCGCCGCGGTGGACCGCAACTCCGAGCAGGTCGAGGCCGTCGCCGCGGAGCTGGGTGACCAGGTGCGGGCGTTCCAGGCTGACGTGGCCGACGCGGCGGCCGCCGCCGAGGTGGTGGAGCAGGCTGAGGCCGAGCTCGGGCCGGTCGAGGTCCTGGCCAACGTCGCCGGGGTGCTCCAGGTGGGGACCGTGCAGGAGATCACCGACGAGGACTGGCAGCGGACCTTCGCGGTCAACACCACCGGGGTGTTCAACTTCTCCCGTGCGGTGTCCGAGCGCATGATCCCCCGCAAGCGCGGCTCGATCGTCACGGTCAGCTCGAACGCTGCGGGCGTGCCCCGGCACGGCATGGCCGCCTACGCCGCGTCCAAGGCCGCGGCCACGATGTTCACCAAGTCGCTCGGGCTGGAGCTGGCCGAGCACGGCATCCGCTGCAACGTCGTCGCCCCCGGCTCCACCGACACCGACATGCAGCGCGGCATGTGGACCGACGAGCGCGGCGCGGAACGGGTCATCGCCGGCTCGCCGGAGGCGTTCAAGGTCGGCATCCCGCTGCGCAAGCTGGCCACCCCCGAGGACATCGCCGACGCCGTGGTCTTCCTGGCCTCCGAGCAGGCCAAGCACATCACCATGCACGACCTGTACGTCGACGGCGGCGCCACGCTGCGCGCCTGACTCCTGCCGCGAACCCCGAAAGGTTGCCATGACCACGATCGACAGCGATATCGACAGCCTGGGCCTCGTCGCGGACGATGCGGCGGCGCGGTTGCTGGCCGCCTACGAGGCGGGCTCGTCGTTCCTGTTCTCCACGCCGCGCGGCGTGACGCTGGCCCGCGGAGTCTCCGCGACGGTCCCGAAAACCCAGTACGCGCGGGAGAACCTGCCGAAGCGGGTCGCGGAGTTCTTCGCCAGCGCAGCCGAGTTCGGCCACCGCAACCCGGTGGTCGTCGGCGCGGTGCCCTTCGGCAACAACCTGCCCGCGCACCTGGTGCTGCCGGAGGAGGTGTTCCACGCCGACCCGCTGAACGTCATGGTGCCGCAGAGCCCCCGCAGCGGTGCTCCCGAGTGCGAGGTCCGCGCGGTGCCCGCGCCGGGCGAGTACGAGCGCGGTGTGAGCCGAGTGCTGCGGAGGCTGGACGACGGCGAGCTGAGCAAGGTGGTGCTCGCCCGGTCGCTGGAGCTGACCGCCGCCGAGCCCATCGACGTGCGCACCGTGCTGCAGAACCTGGCCCTGGCCGACCCGGCCAGCTACACCTTCGCGGTGGACCTGCCGCGGCGCGGCGAGGACGGCACCCGCGACAGCTTCGGCCTGCAGCCGAGGCTGCAGCGCACCTTCCTCGGCGCGAGCCCCGAACTCCTGGTGTCGCGACGCGGCATGAAGGTCCGCTCCAATCCGATGGCGGGATCGCGCCCGCGCAGCACCGACCCGGTCGAGGACCGGCGCCGCGCCGCCGAACTGTCCACATCGGACAAGGATCTGCGCGAGCACGCGGCCGTGGTGGAGGCGGTGGCCGATGCGCTGCGCCCGTACTGCCGCGAGCTGACGGTGCCCGAGCCGTCGGTGATCAGCACCAACGCCATGTGGCACCTGGCGACCGAGGTCACCGGCGAGCTGCGCGATCCCGCGACTTCGTCGCTGGAACTGGCCGACGCGCTGCACCCGACCCCGGCGGTGTGCGGCACCCCGGTGCAGCGGGCGCGCGAAGTCATCGCCGAGACCGAGCCTTTCGAGCGCGGCTACTACGCGGGCATGGTCGGGTGGTGCGATGCCTCCGGGGACGGCGAGTGGGTCGTGGCGATCCGCTGCGCCGACGTCGAGGACGAGTCGCTGCGGCTCTACGCCGGAGCGGGCATCGTCGCGGGCTCCAACCCCGCCGACGAACTCGCCGAGACCTCCGCGAAGTTCCGCACCGCGCTGTCCGCGATGGGCCTGGACCAGGCAGTCTGAAGGGACTGGAGATGACCGCACCGCTTCCGGACCACCCGATCTGGCCGCCGGAGTTCGCCGACCGCTACCGCGCGGCGGGCTACTGGCGCGGCTACACCTTCGGCCAGATGCTGCGCGAACGCGCGGCCGAGCACCCCGACCGCATCGCCGTGGTCGACGGCGAGCGCCAGGTGTCCTACCGAGCGCTCGACGTGCGCGCCGACCGGCTCGCGGCCGGGCTGCGCGAGACCGGCATCGGCAAGGGCGATCGCGTCGTCGTGCAACTGCCCAACATCGCGGAGTTCTTCGACGTCTGCTTCGCGCTGTTCCGGCTCGGCGCCGTGCCGGTCTTCGCGCTGCCGTCGCACCGGTTGACCGAGGTCTCCTACTTCTGCGAGTTCAGCGAGGCCGCCGCCTACATCACCACCGACGTCGAAGCCGGCTTCGACCACCGGGAGCTGGCCGCCGAGGTGGTGGCGAAGCTGCCGGACCTGCGGGTGTTCATCGCCGGTGAGCCCGGCGAGCTCACCGCGCTGTCCGAAGTGGACGCCGAACCGGTGGAGCTGGACGGGCCCGAACCCGGCGACCTGGCGTTCCTGCAGCTGTCCGGCGGCAGCACCGGGGTGCCGAAGCTGATCCCGCGCACCCACGACGACTACATCTACTCCTTCCGCGCCAGCAACGAGATCTGCGGCGTCACGGCCGACACCGTCTACCTCGGGGCGCTGCCGATCGCGCACAACTTCCCGATGAGTTCGCCCGGCACGTTCGGCGTCCTGCACGCCGGTGGGCGCGTGGTGCTGGCCCGCCGTCCCAGCCCGGACGAGGTGTTCCCGCTGATCGAGCGCGAGCGCGTCACGCTGGCCGCCGCGGTCCCGCCGCTGGCGCTGGTGTGGCTGGACGCGGCCGGCAGCACCGAACACGACCTGTCCAGCCTGGAGGTCCTGCAGGTCGGCGGGGCCAAGTGCAGCGAAGAAGTCGCGCGCCGGGTCAAGCCCGTGCTCGGTGCGACGTTGCAGCAGGTCTTCGGCATGGCCGAGGGCTTGGTGAACTACACGCGGCTCGACGACCCGGAGGACGTCGTCCTCACCACCCAGGGCAGGCCGATCTCACCCGACGACGAGCTGCTGGTCGTGGACAACGACGACAACCCGGTGCCGCCGGGCGGAACCGGGCACCTGCTCACCCGCGGGCCCTACACCATCCGCGGCTACTACCGGGCCGCCGAGCACAACGCGAAGGCCTTCACCCCCGAAGGCTTCTACCGCACCGGCGACGTCGTCCGGCTCACCGCGGCGGGCAACATCGTCGTGGAAGGCCGCGCGAAGGACCAGATCAACCGCGGCGGCGAGAAGATCGCGGCCGAAGAGGTGGAGAACCACCTGCTGGCGCACCCCGCGGTCCACGACGCGGCCGTGGTGTCCATGCCCGACGACTACCTCGGCGAGCGCAGCTGCGCGTTCGTGGTTCCGCGCGGAACCCCGCCGAAGGCCCGCGAGCTGATCAAGTTCGTCCGCGAGCGCGGGCTGGCCGCCTACAAGGTGCCGGACCGGGTCGAATTCGTCGAGCAGTTCCCGCAGACCGGCGTCGGCAAGGTCAGCAAGCGCGACCTCCGCGAGGCGATCAGCCGCGAGCTGGTGCCGGAACTCCGCCGTCGCTGACATCCGCAACGACCGATCACCGACACAGAAGGAGGTCGCCCGTGGCGCTTCCGACCATCGCCCCGTACCGCGTCCCGGACCAGGACGAGCTGCCGGAGAACCGCGTGGCCTGGCGGCCCGACGCGGACCGCTCGGTGCTGCTGATCCACGACATGGAACGGCACTTCGTCAACGCCTTCCCCGCGGACGGCGAACCGCTGGACCAGGTCGTGCCGAACATCCGGCTGCTCCGCGAGCGCGCGAAAGCGGCTGGTGTCCCGGTGGTGTACTGCGCGCAGCCCGGCGGTCAGACGCCCGAGCAGCGCGGCCTGCAGCTGGAGTGGTGGGGGCCGGGAGTCGCCGACCCGGCGCAGGAGGCGATCATCGACGAGCTGGCGCCGGACGCCGACGACGTGCTGCTGACCAAGTGGCGCTACAGCGCGTTCCAGCGCACCGAACTGCGCGAACTGCTGCGGGGCTGGGGACGCGATCAGCTGATCATCACCGGGATCTACGCCCACATCGGCTGCCTGATGACCGCCGCCGAGGCCTTCCAGCAGGAGGTCCAGGCGTTCCTGGTCGCCGACGGGGTCGCGGACTTCTCCGCGGAGGAGCACCGGATGGCGCTGACCTACGCGGCCAAGCGGTGCGGCGTGGTCGACACCGCACATCGCTTGGCGCAGGACCTCGCGGTCCGAGAGTCCGAAGTGGCCTGACGATTTAGTGGGAGTGCGTGCGATGTCGCAGAAGTTGACGCTGGAAGACGTCCGGGAGCAGGTCGCCGAGCTGCTCTACGAGGACCCGGCGGAGCTCACCGACGACGAGAACCTGATGGACTGGGGCCTGGACTCGGTCCGGATCATGACCCTGGTGGAGAAGTGGCGCCGCCTCGGCGTCCAGATCACCTTCGCCGACCTGGCCGAACGCCCCACCCTCGAGGACTGGTGGACGGTCCTCGAACCCAAGGTCCGGTGACGCTCCGTCCGAGGTGACGCAAATTCAATGGAAATCGGACGTCCGATTTCCATTGAATTTGCGGAAGTTCTCCACAGGACCCGGAACTTGTCCACAGGTCCCGACACGCCGGGGTCCCGACACGCCGGGGTGGCAGTTTCAATTGTAACTGTGTTCCGCCGTGGGTGGGATCTGCAGTTTCAA
>NZ_JBEOVY010000015.1:0-42940 GCF_040295745.1 Saccharopolyspora sp. NPDC002686 | reverse complement strand
GGTTACGTGGGTGGGCGGCCGTGGCATCACCAGCGGCGAGGATCGCGATCTGCCCGATCACGATGGCCGCACCCGCGATCAGGAAGAACACCACGGAGATGACGAACAGGGCGGTCGCGATGCGGGTCGGGCGGGCCGGCGCCGATGACGTCGGCGCGGGAGCACTTGTCGTGGAACTCATCGTCGAGTTGCCTCCAGATTCGGCTAAACGGGGAGTGCGCCGATGGCGATCAGGACGCCCATGCCGAGGATCGGCAGGCAGTAGTAGCTCAGCAGCGGGAGGAACGTCTTGACCGGATCGACTCGGGCGATGCCGGAAGCGACGTAGATCGGCGCCCCGGAGGGCGGTGATGCTCCCTCCGTGGAAGCGAAGATCAGCACCGCGGCAGCCGCGATCGGGGCCGGGATCCCGGCTCCGACCAGCGCGGCGACCGCCACCGGACCGACTGCCGCCATGGTCGCGCTCGCGGTGAGCGGGATGGCGATGGCCACGATGATCACGCCGATCGCGATGGCCATGATCCAACCCGGCGCCTGCAGGCCGGAGAGCACGGTCTTGAGCTGGTCGGCCAGTCCGAGGTCCGCGAGCAGGTTCGACGCCGAGAACGCCGCGACGATGGTGATGCCGATGACGCCGAACGACGGTGCGGCCTTGGCCACCGTCGACCACCAGCCGGACGCGCTGCGGGGCAGGTGCTTCCGGCCGAGGAGCAGCACCAGCACGATCATCAGCACCGGGATCCAGGTGATCAGGCTGATCACGTCCGGCATCGCGTAGGCCTGCGCGGGCAGGGTGGTGCCGTCGGCGAGCTCGACCGGTTTCTTCAGTGACTCGCCCACGCCGGAGTAGGTTCCGAGCAGCTCGGCGATCGGTCCGCGGGTCAGCAGCAGCGGGACCAGGATCGGCACGAACAGCAGCAGCGACGTCCACCCGGTGCGCAGGCTGCGCCCGAACGGCGTCCGATCCGCCGCCGAGATCGGCTCGATGTCGTGCCGGCGGACGAGGAAGAACACCAGCACCAAGCGGTAACCGAGGCACCACAGCCCGGCCAGCGCCAGCGGTTTGACGATCTCGTCCGGCTGCATGATGCCCTGGGCGGCGAGACCGCCGACGAGGATGAACATCGTCGAGGAGAACGGGAAGGTGACCCCCATCCCGGCACCGCCGGCGACCACGGTCGCGGCGAGCTCCGGTTTGACGCCGGAGCGCTTCATCCACGGCACGGTCACGGATCCGACCGCAGCGGTCACCGCCGCGCCGACGTGGGCGATCGCGCCGAAGATGCCGCCTGCGACGGTGGCGGTGTAGACGGGTCCGCCGCGCAGCCGGCCCAACACGGAGTTGAGCAGGTCGATCAGCTTGTCCAGCACCGGGGTCCTGGTGAGCAGGTAGCTCATGAACACGAACGCCAGCCCGGCGAAGGTGACTTCCTCCTGCATGGCCTCGAGCACCGCGGCACCGATGGACTCCAGCGGCGACCCGCCACCTTCGACCCCGCCGAACAGGGCGAACGCGCAGACGGCGAGGAAGCCGAGGATCATGGCCTCCCCGATGTTCCGCTTGAACACCGCGTTCCAGATGATGATGACGCCGACGAACGCGACCAGCGCCCACACCCCGGCCATCACGCTCTCCCGGCGAGGATCGCGGCGCGGCGCTGCGCCTCGTCGGCTTCCACGGCACGACCGCCGAGCAAACCGGCGACGGCCTCGGCCGCCGGTACGACGATGACGCCGTCGTCGTCGGCCACCACCACGTCCCCGGGGCAGGCCACCACACCCCCGACGGCAACGGGCACGTCCAGCTGCCCCGGGCCGTGCTTGTACGGGCCGGCCGGGGAAACTCCGCGAGCCCACACGCCGAAGCCGATGCGCTCCAGCTCGACGACGTCCCGCGCGGCACCGTCGATGACCATGCCCACGACGCCCCGCGCCTTGGCGCGCTCGGCGATCAACTCGCCGATCAGCGCACGGCTCGTGTCGCCCTGACCGTTGATGACCAGCACATCACCGGGCTGGGAAACCGCGACCGCGCGTTGCACCGCCAGGTTGTCCCCGCTGCGCACCGACACCGTGCGGGCCCGCCCGACCAACCGGGCCCCCTTCCACAGCGAGTGGATTCCGCCGTCGAGCATGCCCATCCGGTCGCGCGCGTCACCGATGTTGGCCACGGCCAGCCCGGCGTACCCGGCCAGCACGTCTTCGACCGGGGCTTGCGCCGCATCGGCCAGACCGCGGTGCAGCTCAGCGGTGGCGCGGGTGAGGATCGGCCGCTGGCCGAGCGAGTCGAGCAGTGCCGTCGCCGCATCGGCTTCGACGGAGCGCCGCTTGGCGTGCTTGTACGTGCCGTCGTGCAGCCGGTCCAGCGCGCCCGCTCCCCCGCTGAGCTCGTTGGAGATCTGCTCGCGCACCCACTCCTCCGCCCCGGCCGCACGGCCCGCGGCAACGGATTCCACGATCAACGCGCCAAGACCTTTCATGAACGTGCTGCGCAGCAACTTGCGCGCAGTGGCCTCGCCCGGACGGCCTCCGATGTTCTCGACCTCGGCGCCGAGAGCGGCGAACACGCGCGCAGCCGCCTGCGCACCCGCTCCGCTGATGACCACGCTCGTGGCCTCACCGTTGGTCGGCACCGAACCGATCACCGAGACATCGGCGAACCGGTCCTCGCCGACCCTCGCCGCGATCTGCGCCTTCACCGCGGGGTCGCCCGCGTTCATGTCCGCGTAGACGGCGTCCGGGTGGAGGAACGCTTCGACGGATTCCGCCGCCGAGAGCGCTGCTGATCCGCCCACCAGGCTCAGCACCACCTCGGCGTCGTCGACGGCCTCCCCCGGAGTGCTCGCTCTGACGACTCCGGGCGGCGTGGCGTGGTCGGCCGGATCGTAGCCCGAGACCGTCCAACCCTGCTTGACCAGCCCGGAAGCGTACAGGCTCCCGGCCTCACCGAGCCCCAGCACTGAAGCACGCATGCCATACTCTTTTCACACAGTGGTAAGTACTCTCAATGTGTGAGTAGTATTGCCGCAAGATGAGAGGATGGTCAACAGATCATTTCGAGCAGGGGGATCTCGACGCCCAGACGACGGGACGCCTCCTCGGCTCGTTGACCGCGCAGCGTTGACGAACACCGACGCCGCGGATTCGACAGAAGCCCCGGACGATCATTCGTCCACAGTGGACGCGCGATTCCAGTGCAGCGATGCATGCCGGGGTTGCCCGCATTCGGTGTCGGGCCAAGCTTTTTCGTGGCCGCGCGCATGCTGCCGGGCTCGGCAGAGACTCGCCCGGAGGGCGGCAGAAGTGGAGAACATCGCTCCGGCTGCACGGCAGCTGCGATTCGATCCCGGCCCGATCCAGCTAGGAGACCTCAGGCGGGAGGTGCCGACGCGCGCCGGTCAGTGCCGGTGGAGCGCGTCCGAGAGCTGCGCGGCTGCCGCGAGGACGTCATCGCCGTAACGGGCACCGGGGCCGTCGTCGCCGACCCGCAGGAGCGGCGCGGAGACGCACACCGCGGCGACGACCTCGCCTGAAGGCAGCCGGACCGGGGCGCTCACCGAGCAGAGTCCGGGAGTGCGGTCGGAGATGCTGTCCACCCAGTCGGCTGCGGGTGTCGACTCGCCCAGCACCCGGGCAGCCGACCCACCGGCGGACAACGGCAGCAGAGTCCCGACCGGGACCGATGCGCGCAGTTCGGCGGGAGATTCGACGCTGGCCGTGCAGAGCCGGTGCTCGCCGCGAAGGACCCAGACCTGAGCGGTCTCCCCGGTCTGCTGCTGCAGCGTCGACAGGACCGGTGTGATGACCTGGTCCAGGTGGGGCAGCGAGAACCGCGCCCCGAGGCGCAGACGTCCGTCCTCGTCACGGCTGAGCAGTCCGTGCGTCATCATCGACCCCACCAGCCGGTGCGCGGTGGGGGTGGACAGCCCCAGGTGGCGTCCGAGCTCGGACGCCGTCAGCCGGCGGACCTCGACGACGTCGAGGACGGCGATGACCCGGTCCAGCACTCCGACCCCGGTGGACCGGATGACCGGGCCGCTCTCGGCGCCGGCGAGCGGATCAAAAGTCACCGCCCCAGCATAGGGCTGGGAACCGCCCGGGCGCGGCGGACTGGCGTTCATGGCGAGTGGCTCCCTCCCCGCAGGACCCGGGAGCGGACGTCGATGCCCCGCTCCCGGGTCCCGGCTCGTCAAGTGGTTGGTGTCGGCGACCGCGGTGAGCGGATCAGAGGGGAACCGCCAGCAGCGGGGCGATGAGCGAGGTGATGAACAGGACGACCGCGCCGCCGAGGCGGTTGGTCAGCGCTGCGAACGGCATGAGGTGCATCCGATTCGCCGCGCTGAGCACGGATACGTCGCCGCTGCCGCCGGTGTCGGCCATGACCAGGCCCGGGGTGATCGCCGCTTCCACGAAGTAGAACTTCACCAGCCAGCCCAGCAGACCGGAGGTCAGCGTGGCGATGATGACGGTCGCGGCGGTCAGGACGAGGAACTTCGGGCTGCTGACCGCGGCCAGGACATCACCGATGTCGATGTAGGTCACGCTGACCGCGACCAGCAGGGCGGGCACGAACAGCGCGGTCGCCATCTCGCCCCAGCAGGTGCTCGATTCCTCCAACTGCCCGGGCAGCAATCCGGCGATCTTGACCGCGGCCGCGGCGATGATCGTCCAGGCGTAGGGGTGCAGCACCGGAACCAGGCCGCCGAGCAGCTGACCGAACACGAAGAGCAGCCCGGCGATGAGCAGGCCTTGGCCGAGCGCGACGAAAGTGGCGCCGCTGCGGGCGGAACCGGTGTCGATCTGGATGTCGCGGCGCTGGATCCGCATGAGCTGGCCGTTGCCGTTGAAACCGACGAACAGCTGCTTTCCGCGCCTGCCGAGACCGTTGTAGATGCCGGCGATCACGATGCAGAGGATGTTGGCGATGACGACGGCCGACATCAACTGGCCCATGAAGGCATCCGCGTTGCCGCCGCTGGCTCCGGCGTACATCTGCGACATCGGAACCGCGCCGATCCCCAGTCCACCGGCCATGATCGGCGCAGCGACGAGCAGGATCCCCGGCACGAACCCGAATCCGAGCGCTGCGCCGAGCGCGCCGACCAGCAAGAAGGTCAGCACGAGGCAACCCAGCAACGGCACCGCGAACCGCGGTCCGGCTTTGAGCAGCAACGCTCGGGGCATGCCCAGGATGCTGCCCGCGATGATGGTGATCACCAGGAAGTCGAGGAACCCGCTGTCCTCGACGAAACTGCTGACCACGGTGGCGGCGGTCTGCGGGAAGAGGCCGAAGAACAGCAGGATCGCCGGGATGAACGTGCAGAGGATGGTCGGCAGGCCGTAGTCCCGCAGAACCGGCACCTGGTGACCGGCCGCCATCAGCAGACCACCGCACAGCATCGTGACGGCGAATCCGGACAGCAGGGAGTTGGGCAAGTTTCCGGTCAGCGCGGCGGCCAGCACGACACCGGCGCCGATCAGGAACACCGCTGCCGGCAGACCGGCGAGGCGGGGCCCGCGCAGCAGGAACGGCACCTGGCGCTCGGTGGCCGCGCGGTCCGGCCGCGCTTCCGAAGGGGCTGGGGTTCTGTCGTGGGAAGTGGACATCGTTGTCTCCCAAACGCATCGGCCTCGGGCCGACAGACAGTGTGAAGGTGATCGCGCAAACGCGAATGCGAGTGGTGTGCTGGCCCGCCACGCGCGGGCCGACCGCCGATGTGCTCCCGATCAGCTGATCGGGCTGCCGCGGAGGAGCGCGTTCTCGACTGCGGCGAGGGCTTCGGCGAGCAAGCCGACGTCGATGCCGGTGTCCACTCCCCGCTCGTGGAGGTGCTCCACGAGGATCTCGGTGGCGATGTTGCCGTGCGCACCGGGTGCGAACGGACAGCCGCCGTAGCCACCGGTGGCGGCGTCGAACCGGGTGATGCCCAGCCCCAGGGCCAAGTCGACCGTGCGCAGGGCCTGCCCCAGAGCATCGTGCAGGTGCAGGCCGACCGCGGCGTCCGGAACGGCTTCTCGCACCGCGCCGACCGAGCGCACGACGTGCTGCGGATCGGCGGTCCCCAGGGTGTCCGCGAGACCGAGATCGGTGATGCCGATCCGGGCATAGGCACGCGCGACCTCGGCCAGCCGCGCCGGTGCGATATCGCCGTCGAAGGGGCACACGAACGCGGTCGCCACTCCGCCGGTGAACCTCACTTCCGGGTGCTCGGCCACGACGCCGTCGAGGTCGGCCAGCGCGTCGGCCACGGTGCGGCCGGCGTTGGCCCTGCTGTGCCCCTCGGCGGCGGACACGACGACGCACACGTCGGTGACACCGGCGTCGATCGCCCGCTGCACCCCGCGACGGTTGAGCGCGAGCGCGCTCCAGCGAACCCCGCGGCGACCTGGCAGCGCGGCGACGAGCTCCTCGGCGCCGGCCATCTGCGGAACCCGGTCCGGGTTCACGAACGACGCTGCCTCGATCCGGGTGACCCCCGCCGCGACCAGCGCCTCCGCGATCCGGACCCGGCCCTCGACGGCGACCACGACCGGCTCGTCCTGCAGGCCGTCCCGCAGCACGACGTCGGTGATCTCGACCCCGTCGACACTGCCCGGCCCGGTCATCAGACGACGCCTTTCGCTCGCAGCGCCGCGATCCGGTCGGCATCGAGCCCCAGGACGCCGCCCAGCACTTCTCCGGTGTGCTCCCCGAGTTCGGGGCCTACCCACCGAACGTCACCGGGCGCACCGGGCAATCGGGGGACGACACCGGGGAACCGGATCTCCTCCGGGGCCTCCTCGACGACGACTTTGAGGGGGCGCACCATGTCCCGAGCCTGGAAGTGCGGGTCCTCGGCGATACCCGCGGCGTCGTACACCGGGCCGACCGGAACCCCGGCCGTTCCGAGGACCTC
Source organism: Saccharopolyspora sp. NPDC002686 (assembly GCF_040295745.1). Taxonomy (NCBI): domain Bacteria; kingdom Bacillati; phylum Actinomycetota; class Actinomycetes; order Pseudonocardiales; family Pseudonocardiaceae; genus Saccharopolyspora; species Saccharopolyspora sp. NPDC002686. Next base: position 36,044 of record NZ_JBEOVY010000015.1, on the reverse strand, counting down.
GACGACTTCCGGGGCCGTGCGCCGACGGGTCCAGTCGCTGATCGCAGCATCGAGCTCGCTCTCGCGCGCGTCGCGGGCGCTGCCATCGGCCAGCGCCGGGTCCTCGCCGAGGTCCGGGCGTCCGACCGCGGCCATCAGCCGGCCGAACACGCCGCTGGAGTTGCCCGCGATCATCACCGACTGCCCGTCGGAGGTCGGGTAGACGCCGCTCGGCACGACACCCGGGAGGTTCCCCGCCGTGCGCCGGCGGATCTCGCCGTACGCGTCCATGTCCGGGACCAGCGACTCCATGGCCATGAACACGGACTCGTAGAGCGCCACATCGGCCACCCTCGGCCCGACGTGCGGCCGCCCGTGCGCCCTGGCCAGCAGGAGCATCAGCGCGCTGATCGCACCGTAGAGCCCGGCCAGCGCGTCGCCGATCGGAGCCGCGGGCCGTACCGGTGGGCGATCCGGGTGCCCCGTGACCTGCCGCAACCCGGCGAACGCCTCGGCGACCCCGCCGAACCCGGCTCGGTCCCGGTACGGGCCGGTCTGCCCGTACCCCGAGATCCGGACCAGCACCACGTCCGGGTTCGCCGCGGTGAGCTCCTCCGGACCGAGGCCCCACCGCTCGAGGGTCCCCGGCCGGAAGTTCTCGATCACCACGTCGCAGGAGCGGGCCAGGTCGAGGACCAGCTCGCGCCCCTCGTCGGTCCGCAGGTCCAGCGTGATCGACTTCTTGTTCCGGGCGATCGTCCGGAACATCATCGAGGTGCTGCCCCGGCTGCGCCGCCAGCCCCGCAGCTCGTCACCCGCACCCGGGCGCTCGATCTTGACGACTTCGGCACCGAAGTCCGCGAAGATCCGGCTCGCGAACGGTGCTGCGATGAAGTTCCCGAGTTCCAGCACCCGGAATCCGGACAACGGTGGATCGACCTGCGACGCACTCTTCGGGTGGGCCATCGCCGACTCCCTGAGTTTATCAATATATGAGCATCGCTGCTCAATTAGCGAGAGGGACGCTACAGTCGGCTCCAACACCCGGTCAAGACTTCCCTTGCAAGCCAACGAAAGTCGTTGCTCGATATATGAGAAAGCGCGGGATCTCTGTCCACAACGGATGCTTCGGGCCAACAATGCCGGGCAGGAATCCGCCCGCTCCGGAAAGCGAAGTCCGTTCCCACGTCGGACTGGAATCGCGTCCTGGGGTCGGCTGCGTTCTGCGCAGGATGCGGGCTGAGTTGAACAGCGGTCCTCCGACCGGTAGGTACTGGAGCAGCAAGCAGGACCAGTAGGAGGACGAGCATGCGCTACACCCGACTCGGAACGACCGGCCTGGAGGTCTCGTCGATCTGCGTGGGCTGCATGAGCTTCGGGGAGCCGGATCGCGGCAGCCACACCTGGACCCTTCCGGAGGAGCCCAGCCGCGAGATCATCCGCGCCGCGCTCGACGCGGGGATCAACTTCTTCGACACGGCCAACGTCTACTCGAACGGCTCCAGCGAGGAGATCGTCGGACGTGCTCTGAAGGACTTCGTCCCGCGCGAGGAAGTCGTGATCGCCACCAAGGTGCGCAACCGGATGCGCCCGGGGCCCAACGGCGCCGGGCTGTCGCGCCGGGCGATCCTCGCCGAGATCGACAACAGCCTGCGCCGGCTCGGGACGGACTACGTCGACCTCTACCAGATCCACCGGTGGGACTACGACACGCCCATCGAGGAGACCATGGAGGCGCTGCACGACGTGGTGAAGGCGGGCAAGGCCCGCTACATCGGTGCCTCCTCCATGCACACCTGGCAGTTCGCCAAGGCCCAGTTCACCGCCGAGCGCAACGGCTGGACGCGGTTCGTCACCATGCAGAACCACTACAACCTGCTCTACCGCGAGGAAGAGCGGGAGATGCTGCCGTTCTGCGCGGACCAGGGGGTCGGTTCGATCCCGTGGAGCCCGCTGGCGCGGGGTCGGCTGACCCGCCCCTGGGACGTCTCGACCTCCCGCTCCGAGACCGACGAATTCGGCAAGACCCTGTACCTGGACAGCGATCGGACGATCGTCGAGCGGTTGCAGGAGATCTCGGGCAAGCGCGGGGTCCCCGCGGCGCAGCTCGCTCTCGCGTGGCTCCTGCGCAAGCCGGTGGTCTCCGCGCCGATCGTGGGGGCGACCAAGGTGACCCACCTCCAGGACGCGATCGCCGCCGTGGACGTGACGCTCGACGACGAGGAAGCGCAGTACCTGGAAGAGGCCTACGCCCCGCACACCACGGCGGGCTTCGCGTAACCCTTCCTCCGCAGCAGCGCTGCTGGTGCGCCCGTTGCCCACCACACCGCGGGTGGGCGACGGGCGACGCCCAAAATTGGCTGGCCGACCACGGGCGGGTCCGGCGAGAATGAGCGGGTGATCGCCGCAGCACCTCAAGGCCCCGTGGACATCCCGCGCATCGTCACCGAGCTCGCGGCAGGGCGGCCGACGCGGGCCGTTTGGGAGAACGAGCTCGGTGGGCTGACGTTCCAAGTCGGCCTGGGTGACCAGCGGCAGTTCGTGAAGTGGACACCGGCAGGCAGCGGCATCGACCTCGCGGCCGAGGTGGCACGCCTGCGCTGGGCGGCGAAGTTCACCGTGGTGCCGCACGTGCTCGACGAGGGCGCTGACGAAGCAGGCTCCTGGATCGTCACGCGCGGCCTGCCCGGACGCACGGCGGTGGACGACCGCTGGAAGCGCGACCCCGGCACAGCAGTACGCGCGATCGGAGCCGGGCTGCGCGCGCTCCACGACGCGCTGCCCGTCGCGGACTGCCCCTTCGACTGGTCCGCCGAAAAGCGCCTGGAAGCAGTGCGATCACGAGCAGCGGCAGACCGCATCGATCCGGCGGACTGGCATGAAGACCTCCAGCACATCGGCACCGTCGAGCGCGCGCTCGGCGTGCTCACCGACATCCCGCCTGCCGACGAGCTCGTCGTCTGCCACGGCGACGCCTGCGCCCCCAACACCCTGGTCGGCGACGACGGCACGTGCACCGGACACGTCGACCTCGGTGCCCTCGGCGTCGCCGACCGCTGGGCCGACCTCGCCATCGCCACGTGGAGCACGCAGTGGAACTACGGCCCGGGCTGGGAAGACCCGCTGCTCGAGGCCTACGGAATCGCCCCGGACCAGGAACGGATCACGTACTACCGGCTCCTGTGGGAACTCTCGGACTGACCAAGTCGCCGGGGCAGCAAGGTCCCGGGGACGTGCCACCAGTCGTCAGATCGTCACGATGACCTCGTCGTCCTCCACGCGTACCGGGATCGGCCGCAGCCCGACGTCAGGATTCGCCGGATGCCGGCCCGTGAGGACGTCGAATTCGAAACCGTGCCAAGGGCACACGATGTTGCGGTCGGCCGGGTGGAAGGCGGGTCCGGCGTTCTTCCGGTCCTCGCGCAGCGGCTGGATCGTCCGCGGCATGATCTTCCCCTGGCAAACCGGGCCTCCCTGGTGCGGGCACGCGTTGTGCCATGCCCGCACCTCGCCTTCGTGGAAGTAGACGCCCAGTTCCAGACCGTCCACTTCGACCACGATGCGTTCGCGTTCGCGGAGGTCGGCCAGTCCGGCGACGACGACGTCGCGGTGCGCGGTGCTCATTCCGCCCTCCGGTACCAGATTGCCATGTCGAACAGGTTCACGTCGGCGGCGTCCAGCAGCGCTGTCACCAGAACGACCGTCTCGGTCGCGGTCAGGGCGTCCTCGTGGACCGGCCACGCGATCTTGCCCACCCGGTCGGTTTTCGCCGAGAACAAGCGTGCTGCCGCGTAGAGGAGGTCGGCGATGTCCTCATCGGCGACCTCGGCGGCCCGGTCGTGCTCGGTGACATCGCGGGTCAGCTCGCCCAGGCGCGCGACCAACGAGGTCAGTTCAGGAGTCGAAGTCATGTCACGAGATCCCGGGGCGTTCCTGGAGCACGCTCTTCGCGGCGGGCTTCCGGCGGTCGGTGGGGAGGTTGAACACGCGGGCGGCGTTGAGCCCGAGGATGTTGCGCTTGGCCTGCTCCGACAAGAACGGCAGGCGCGCGATCGTCGACGGCGCGTCCCAGTCCCAGTGCGGCCAGTCCGACGAGTACAGCAGCTGCGTTTCGGCGTTGAACGCCTTCATCCCCGCTTCCAGGAGCTCCATGCTGGTGCGCTCCATCGGCTGGCTCGTGTACCACATCTCCTTCATGTACTCGCTCGGCAGGCGAGTCAGGCCCGGGGCCTCACTAGGGCGCATCAGCACCTCGTGGTCGAGCCGCTGCATGAGGAACGGGATCCACGCCAATCCGCTCTCCACCCAGACCATCTTGAGGTCCGGGAACCGCTCGGGCATCGCGTTGATGATCCAGTTGGTCACGTGGATCTGGTTGTAGTGCGTGAAGGACAGCGCGTGCATCGACAGGAACCGGTTCAGCTGGGCGAAGGACGGGTCGCCCCAGTGGTAGCCGGAGTGGAACGCCAGCGGTTTGCCGCTCGCTTCGATCAGCCCGTACAGCCTCGTGTACACGTCCGAGTGCACCGGGTTGTTGCGGGTCGAGCACACCGTGTACCCGATGATCCCGTCGTCGCCGGCGTACTTCTCCACGAGTTCCTCGCAGACCTCCGGCGTGTTGTACGGCAGGTACAGCATGCCTTTGAGCCGATCGTCCTGCGGGAGCACGACTTCGGTCAGCCAGCGGTTGAACGCCCGCCCCAGCACGACCTCGATCTCGTCCTGCGGGTGCATGCCCAGCAGCAGCATCGCGCTCGGGAACACGACCTGGTAGTCGAGCCCCATCGCGTCCATGCCGCGCCGCGCCGCGGTGACGAACGGGTGCCCGGACTCGCCGTCCAGCGGCTCCTTGCGGCCCTGGTGCCCGATCCGCCCGCCGACGCTCTGGTGCGACATCCCGGGCTGGATGTTCAGCAGCGCGTTGTTGCCGGCGAACTTGCCGAGCTGATCCATCCCGATGTGGCGCCACACGTCGTTGTCGATGAGTTCGAGGACCTCGCCCCAGAAGTGGTCCTCCGAGACGTGGGCGTCGATGTCGACGATGAAGTAGTCGTCGTACTCCCGCTCCGCCTGCTTGGTCGCGTGGGAGAGGACGTCGCGGGTGTCGGTGCGCCCGCCGATCTCGGCGAGCTCCCGGATCCGCGGCCCGTCGGAACGGGGCGTGGGAAAGTCGGGCACGGATTCGTCCCTTCGTCCGGCGTCAGCGGGGCGCGACGACGGCATCGGTCATCGTGGTCAGGTAGTCGTCCGCGGCAGGCGTCGCGCCCTCGCGCACGATCACGACGGCCCGGTCCGGGTTCACCGCGAAGGTGTGCTCCTCACCGGCCGCCGGAACCGCGTCCGCGGACAGCTCCGCCGTCTCGGCGCGCACGCGCATCGGGAGCCCGTCCGACCGGACCAGGAGGTTGACCGCGCTGCCGAGGTAGGTCGTCCGCTCGACGGTGCCGCGGAACTTTCCGGTTCCGGTGCTTCCGGCGGGGCACAGCCGGGCGTGCGCCGCGCGGAACGCGATGTCGGCCCGGTCCCCCACCGACGCTTCGCCGGTCGTGATCCCGGAGAACACGTGCGAGGTGTCGTCGACGCGCACTTCTGCGGTCTTGCCGCGCACCCCGACAACGGTGCCCGGCAGGATGTTCTGGAAGCCCATGAAATCCGCTACGTACGCGGAATTCGGCCGGTCGTACAGAGTGCTGGGCGTGCCGTCCTGCACGATGACGCCCTCGTTCATCACGATGATCCGGTCCGACAGCGTGATCGCTTCCTCCTGGTCGTGCGTCACGTAGACCGAGGTCGTCTCGAACCGGTTGTGCAGGGCTCGCACCTGCTGCCCCATCTGGTACCGCAGCTTGCTGTCCAAGTTGGACAGGGGTTCGTCGTAGAAGATGATGCCCGGCCGGGCGGCCAGCGCGCGGGCCAGCGCCACGCGCTGCTGCTGGCCGCCCGACAGGGCGGTGACCGGGCGCTTCCCGAGGTCGGAAAGGCCGACGGCGTCGAGCATCTCCTGCACGCGCTGCGCGCGCTCCCGGCCAGGCATCCGGGCGACCTTGAGCGGGTAGGCGACGTTGTCCGTGACGTTCAGGTGCGGCCAGAGCGCGTAGCTCTGGAACACCATGCCGACCCGCCGCTTGTCCGCGGGTACGAACGTGCGCCGCGCGGTGTCGACCACGACCCGGTCGCCCATGGCGATCCGTCCCGAGGTCGGCCGCTCCAGCCCGGCCAAGCAGCGCAACGTGGTCGTCTTGCCGCAGCCCGAGGGGCCGAGCAACGTCACGAACTGCCCGGACGCGATCGTCAGATCCAGTTCGTGCAGCGCCGCCTTCGCGCCGTACTTCTTGGTGAGTCCGGATACCTGGACCTCGGTCATCGTGATCTGCGCTTTCTCCTCGGCCGCAACGGGAACGACGCCTGCGTCACTTCTTGAACGCCTGGTTGATGAAGTCGAAGTAGGGCTTGTTGAACGCGGGGTCGGGGTTGGAGAACGGCAGCCGCGGAAGCTTGTCCAGCGGCGGCAGGCCGGCCGGGCCGGGCGCGGTCGGCGTCCGGCCGTAGGAGTTGTCCTTCTCCGCCAGCGCCTGCTGGCCCTCCGGGGAGTAGAGCCAGTTGACGTACAGCTGGGCGACCTCGGCGTTCGGCGCGTCCTTGATGAGGCACAGGGCCGACCGGGCCATGAAGTTCCCGCCGTCCTGGAGGGGGAACACCATGTCGATCGGCGCCCCCTTCTTCTTCTGCTGCTCGTAGTAGCCCTGGTACACGGCGATGCCGACCGGGAACCGGCCGCTGGCGACGTCGGTGGGCACCACCGGCTCCGACTGCGAGATCTGCAGGTCCTGGGCCGCCAGTTCCTGGATGTAGGAGCGCCCCCACTTCTGCTCGTTCTCGGGCACCATCAGCGAGGTCAGGATGTAGCGGATGCCGCCGGGGACGGTCATGTCGCCGACCGCGATCTTGCCCTTCCACTTCGGGTCGAGCAGATCGTGCCAGGTCTTCGGCGCGTCCTGCTTCTGCACCTGGTCGGTGTTGTACACGAACCCGAAGTAGCGCAGCGCGAAGTAGGTGAGCCTGCCGTCGTTGTCGGTCGGCACCTGAAAGCCGGGTTCGGCGGTGCGCACGTCCGCGGGCGTGCAGATGTTCGGCTTCTCCGCCGCTTGGGGCGATTCGCCGCCGACGTAGATGTCCGCGATGCGGTTGCCGCTCTGCGCCTCGGTGTCGAGCTTGGTGAGGATCTGGGCGTCGGCCTGGTCCTGCGGGAGCAGCTTGATGCCGGGGAAGCGCTTCACGAACACGTCGTTCATGGCCTGGTTCGCAGTCACCCCGGGCCCGTACAGCACGAGCTGGGTGTGCCCGGCCGCGAACGCCTTGTCGTACAGCTCGTTCATGTACTTGTTGGCCTCGGCCGACGCACCGGGCACCTCGACCGGCGTGCTCGACTTGGTCGCGCCCGCCGACGTGCAGGCGGTGAGCGCGGCGAGCAGACCGGCGGTGAGCGCCAGCGCCTGCGTGCGCAGCTTCGTGCGGGAGAACTTCATTGTTCTTCCTCTCGGGTCAGGCGGTGATTCGGGAGAGCGGGCCCGCGGACCGGTCGGAGCGGCCGCGGAGCCGGCCGCCGATCTTGGCGGAGAGCGCGGCGAGCGCGAGGACGGCGAACGCGGCGATCAGGATGATCATGAAAAGCGCCGCGCCCCGGGACATGTCACCGGTGAGGAACTGCTGGAACGCGGTCAGCGACACGGGTTCGAGGCCGGGCGGGGCCAGCAGCATCGGCACGGCGAGGTTCCCGGAGATGAAGAGGGCGGAAAGGAACCACCCGGCGAGGAAGCTCGGGATGACCAGGCGCAGCACGATGGTCACGAGCACGCGTCCCGCGCTCGCGCCGGACATGCGGCCCGCTTCCTCCAGTTCGGGCGACAGCTGGGCCAGCGCACCCTCGGCGATGCGGCTGGAGACCGGAATCGTGGCGACGATGAGCACGAGCGTCATCAGGAACGCCGAGCCGTAGAGCCCGCGGAAGGCGGGAATGTAGAGCACGGCGAACATGTAGGCCAGCCCGAGCACGACGCCGGGAAGCGCCCAGGGGATCCACACGGCGAACGAGGTGTAGCCCCGCAGGAATCCCTTGCGCCGCGCGGTGACGTAGGTCGTGAGCAGTGCGATCGAGATCGAGCCGAAACCACCGATGACCGCGAGCCACGCGGTGAGCGCCAGGCTCGAGCTGAACTGCGGATCGGTGAGCATCGTGACGTAGTTGTCGAGGGTGAAACCGGTGCTGGCGACGCCGAAGATCGGCTGGAGGCTGCCGAGCACCATCGCGAACAGCGGGAGCAGGAAGTTCAGCAGCACGACCACGACGATGAGCGCGGACAGGAGCCACCGGATCGGGCCCAGCTCCTGCGGATCGCGCCGCGAGGTCTTCCCGGTGAGCGTGGTGAAGCTGCGGCCCCGCAGCATCCAGCGCTGGGCGAGGAACAGCAGCAGCACCAGCACGATCAGCACGAGCGAGAGCGCGAACGCCTTGGTGTACTCGGCGGGTGCTTCGTCCCGGACGTAGCGGTAGATCTGCGTCGAGAAGACGTAGATGCCCGCCTGGCGACCGATCAGCTGCGGTCCGTCGAACGACTGGAACACCAGCACCGCGATGAGCAGGGCAGCGCCGGTGATCGCCGGGCCGACCGACGGCACGGTGATGGTGAAGAACGTGCGCACGGTGCCCGCCCCGCTGATCGCGGCGGCCTCGTCGAGCGACTGGTCCCGGTTCTTGAACGCGCCGAGCAGCAGCAGGTAGGCGAACGGCATGTACCCCAGCGAGGTCAGCAGGATCAGCCCGCCCCAGCCCTGGACGTCGATCAGCGGACCGTGCGTGCCGAGCGCCCGGCCGACCTGGTTGAGCAAGCCGTTCTGCGCGTTGCCGAGCATGATCCAGCCCAGCGTGTGGAACAGCGGCGGGACGAAGAGGTTGATCACCATGATCGGGGTGAGCAGCCGCCGCCCGGGAACGTTCGTGTTGGCGGCGATCCAGGCGAACAGCCCGCCGCCGGCGACCGAGATGGTGCCGCACACGACGACCAGCACGACCGAGTTCCACAGCGTCTGCCAGGTCTCGGGCGTTTCGAACGCCGCGAGGAAGCCGCCGACGGTGAACGGCATGTCGTCCGACGGCAACCCGTCGCGGAAGGCCCCGAGCACGATCATCGCCACGGGGTAGACGAAGATCAGCGTGAGCCCGGCGAGAAGGGTTGCTTTGAGCACACCGCCGGTGACCGAGCGGCGCAGCGATGCCCGCCGGTCCTGCACGAATAGGCGCTCCGTCACTGCCACACCTCTCCCTGCGAACGATCGGAGCCCCGCCGCGGGGACAGACCGCTCCGTCTGTCTTGCCTGTGAGCGTAAGAACTCGGGTGTGGCGCCTCTTCGAGCGGCGCTCCGAAGTCCTTCCGGTTTCCTCCGACACGGTGTCGGAGGAAACCCGCGGCCGCACGAGCGGAAAAGCGCGCCGGACCGCAGCGTCGGATCAGAGGAGGGCGGCGAGCACGGCGTCGTTCTCCTCGGGCAGCCCGATCGTCACCCGCGCCCCGCCTGCCTTCGGGAACGGCCGGGCGAGAACGCCGCGCGCTTCGAGCCGGGCCAGCAGGTCCGCAGCATCACCGTGCAGGAAAAGGAAATTCGCTTGACTGGGGACGAAGGAGACGTTTCCGGCCTCGAGCGCGGCCTCGACTCGGGCGCGTTCCGAGACGATGACCGCGGTTCTCTCCTTCGCCACCGCCAATCCGTCCGGTCCCAGTGCCGCGATGACCGCGGCTTCGGCCACGCTGTTGAGCGCGAACCCGACCGAGGTGCGGCGCAGCGCTTCCGCGATGCGCGGCGCGGCCGCGGCGTAGCCGACGCGGATCCCCGCCAAACCGTGCGCTTTGGACAGCGTCCGCAGCAGCACGAGGTTCTCGAACTCGTCGAGCAATCCGACAGTGGCGTCGACCGGTTCGGAAGACACGAACTCGCGGTACGCCTCGTCGACGACGACCAGGACGCTCGGCGGGACTCGCCGCAGGAAGTCCCGGATGTCCTCGACGCCGCGCATCCCACCCGTCGGGTTGTTGGGATTGCAGAGGTAGACGATGCGGGTTTCCGGGCCGACCGCGGCGAGCATCGCGTCGAGGTCCATCGCGCCGTTCCCGTCGAGACCGACCTCTGTGGACTCCGCACCGGCCAGCGACAGCGCGGCCGCATATGCCTCGAAGGACGGTGCGGGGCGAACGCCGTGCACTCCTGGTTCGCACACGAGCCGGGCGAGTGCGTGCAGCAGGGTGCCGGAGCCGTTGTCGATCGCGATCCGCCCGGGGTCGAGCCCCATCGCCCCGGCGACCGCGGCGCGCGCCGCGGAACGGTGGTAATCGGGGTAGCGGTGGGCGTTCCGGACCGCCTCGGTCATCGCGGCGACGATCACGTCCGCGGGCGCCCACGGCATTTCGTTCTGCGACAGGCGTATCGGCGGAAGTGCGCCGCGGGCCGAGCGATCGGGGGCGGCGAGTACGCGGTCGACCACACTGCGGAGCTCCAGCAGCATGCATCCTCCTCGAGCCGGAGATTAGCTGTAATGAATATACACAATTTTGAGCGCGCGTACATCCACGAATTTCTCCGGCTCGAGGAGTCAGGAGGGCCGGGAGGCCACCACCAGGCGGCGATGCCGCGAGATCGCCGAGTCCGCGAGCTCGTGGTCCCGGCGGGCGACCGCCTCGGCGAAATCGAGGTGGGTACGCAGCCGCTCCTGGGTGGTCGGCGCGGTGACGCCTTCGAGCCCCGCCGCGATGATGTAGTCGACCAGGTTCGTGTACAGGCTGCGCAACAGCTCGTTCGGCGACACCTGGGCGATCCGCGCGTGCAGCGCCCAGATCGCGGTCGGCGCCTCGGCGGAATTCCACGCCGCCTGCAGCGTCTCAGCGCACGCGGCGATCTCGGCGATGTCCTCGTCGTTCGCGTTCTCGACCGCGTCGTGCAGCACCGAACCGTCGAGCGCGTCGAGGACGCGGAGGCAGTTCTCCACGGTCGCCTTCCCTTCGCGCAGTTGCAGCAGCTGATCGCTGAGGTGCATGAACGGCGAGCGCGTCGCGACGAAGATTCCGCCACCCGGACCGGGTTTCGCGTCGACGATCCCGCGGGCGCGCAGCAGCTGGATCGCCTCGCTCAGCGTCGCCGGCGCAACCCCGAAGCGTGCCATCAGCTCTTGGCGGCGCCCGATGAAGTGCCCGGCGCTCCAGCCCTCCGAGATGATCTCGTCCTCGAGCGCGCGGGCGACCTGGACGGCGGCGACGGTGTTCGTGATCTGCGGCAAGAAGTCCTCCGAAGTGCTCGTTCCGGTGACGTCGCCAACGCGGGTCACGCGTAGTAACAGATTAGAGGCGGACCGGAGCCCCGCACACTCGGGATCATCTATATTGATTGTAGTCATTAGCCAGGTGTGTCTCCAGCGCGGCGCGCACCCGTGTCGAAGGAGCCCCGATGCCGGTGTCCGCCCCGATCCTCGCCGACGCCGCCGCGCTGCTGCCCGACCTGATCGCCTTCCGCCGAGCCCTGCACGCCCATCCCGAAGCCGGGTTCGCCCTCCCCCGCACTCAGCGCGCCGTCCTGACCGCGCTGGACGGGCTCGATCTCGAAGTGACGCCCGGCCCGCACGACTTCACGTCGATCGTCGCAGTGCTTCGCGGCGTGCGTCCCGGACCGTCCGTCGTGCTGCGAGCCGACATGGACGCGCTGCGCGTCACGGAGGAGACCGGGTTGCCGTTCGCTTCGCAGGAGCGCGGCTTGATGCACGCCTGCGGGCACGACCTGCACACGGCTGCGCTCGTCGGCGCGGCGAAGCTGCTCAGCGCGCGCCGTGCGGAAATCGAGGGCTCGGTGGTGTTCATGTTCGAGCCCGGCGAAGAAGCGGGCGGGGGCGCGCGGCGGATGATCGAGGAGGGCGTGCTCTCGGCAGCAGGAGAACGCGCCGAGGCCGCGTACGGCATCCACGTCCTGCCCGGCCGGGCAGGCGTGTTCTCGACCCGCCCCGGAGCGGTCATGGCCGGAGCCAGCAGCTTGACCGTGCGCGTGCTCGGGCGAAGCGGCCACGGGTCGCGTCCGCACCAGGCGGTGGATCCGGTTCCCGCTGCGGCGCAGATCATCTCGGCACTGCACACCTACGTCACCCGGCGGTTCCCGGTGTTCGACCCGGTCGTGCTGTCGGTGACCAAGATGCAGGCGAGCGAGATCATCAACGCGATCCCCGACGAAGCGACGCTCGGGGCGACGATTCGCGCGCTTTCCCGGGACAGCGTTGAGATCCTCTCCCGGGAGCTGCCGTCGCTCGCGGACGGGATCGCCTCGGCGTTCGGTTGCGGTGCGGAATCCGAGATCCGGTCGGTCTATCCCGTCACGGAGAACGATCCGAAGACCGCAGCGCGCGCTTTGAACGTCCTCGGCGATCTGTTCGGCGCGGATCGCGCGCTCGCTCTTGAGCATCCGGTGATGGCGTCGGAGAGCTTTTCCGCTGTGCTGGACGAAGTTCCCGGCGCCTTCGTCTTCCTCGGCGCCACTCCGGACGGGATCGACCCCGACATGGCGGAGATGAACCACTCGCCGCGTGCGCTGTTCGACGACAGCGTGCTCGGCGACCAGGCGGCGTCGCTGGCGTCGCTCGCGCTGAGCCACGTCGGCGCCGCCGCCTGACCGAGCCGGTCCGCCTCAGTGCCTTTCGTGGATCAGCGGCCACGGGGACGGGAACACGTCGACCGGCACCTTCACGATCGCCGGGCGGCGGGCCGCGATCGCTGCCGCCACGTGCTTCTCGACGGCTTCGGCGTCTTCGGCGAGCGCGAAGTCCAGCCCGAAAGACTGCGCGAGGACGCCGAAATCGGGATTGGTCAGGTCTGAGCCGATGAACCGGCCGCCGTAGGTATCGCGCTGGATGCGCCACACGTTGCCGAACCGGGAGTCCTCGAACAGCACCGTCACCAGCGGGATGCCGTACTTCTTGGCCGTCGCGAACTCCTGCATCGACCAGCCGATGCCGCCGTCACCGGTCACCGCCACGACCGGGCGGCCGCCCGCACCCACCGCAGCGCCGAGCGCGGTCGGCATCGCGTAGCCGAGCGTGCCCTGGTATCCGGGCCACACGTAGGACCTCGGCGCCTGCACCGGAAAGCCGTACGTCGACACGTATCCGATCTGCGTCAGCTCGTTGACGTAGATCCCGTCTTCGGGCAGTGCCGCGCGGATCGCGTCGACGAATTCCATCTGCGGAGCGGCCTGTTCCCGGATGCGGGCATCGCAGTCCTCGCGGAGCCTGCGCAGCTCGTCGCCCCAGGTCGAGCGAGGCACGAGCCGCTCGACCAGTGCCGCCAGCACGGTCACCGCGTCGGCGTTGACCGCGAGGTCCGGGCGACGCGGCGGGCGGAGGTCGGCCGCGTCGATGTTGACCAGCGCGAGCCGCGCGTCGCCGATGTTCAGCTGCTGCCCGAACGGTGTCAGGAACCGGCTGCCGAACGAGACCACGAGATCCGCTGCGGCCCGCAGCTCCCACAACGCGAACGCGGGCAGCGCGTGCGGATCCCGCGCGTCGATCGCACCGCGTCCGTTCTCGCTCATGACCACGGGAGCGTCGAGCAGTTCGGCCAGCCGTGCCAGGAGTTCGAACGCACGCGGGTCCCGCATCCCGCCCCCGACGTGGATCACCGGCCGGCTGCTCGCCGCCAGCAATCGCGCGAGTTCGGCGACTTCCCCCTCCGGAGCTTCCGGCTGCTGGACCGCGAACGGCTCGCCAGGATCGAGGTCGGCCACTGCGTGCAGCAGATCAGGACCCAGTTCGAGCGCGACCGGACGCGGCCGCCCGGTGCGCATCTGCCGGAACCCCTCGTGCACCAGATCCGGGATTTCCTCGACCCGCGTCGGCCGCGCGGACCACTTCGTCAGCCCCTCGACGGTGTCGGTCTGCCGCGGGATCTCGTGCAGCGCACCGAGTCCCGAGCCGACGAGCGGCGACGGAATGGTCCCGGCCAGCAGCATCACCTGCGACGAGCACGCGTAGGCCGTCGCCATTCCCGCGCCGGCGTTCAGGACACCCGGCCCGGGCACGACCATCGCAACCCCAGGCCGCCCGGACGCGCGGTAGTAGCCGTCGGCCATGTAGCTGGTGGCCTGCTCGTGCCGCGGCACGAGCAGCTCCAGCTCCTCCCGCACGCGGTACACGCCGTCGGTGAGCCCGTCCAGCTGGACCCCGGGAATGCCGAAAACCGTGTCGACGCCCTCGCTGATGAGCGCCCTGGCGAGCGCGTCACCGCCTGTCATCTGAGCCATGCGGATCCCTCTCGTCAAATGTCTATAATGAATATAAGCAAAGCTCGAGCGGACTGGCAACGGGCGGCGGATCACCGCGGAGCCGACCTGCGCTCGGCCGCGCGAGCACCGCGGCCATCGGAAAGGCGGGCGATGAATCTCGAAGGACAGGTCCAGGCCTACGCCGACCGGCTCGGCCGGCCCATCATCGTGTTCGACGTCGATTTCACGGTGATCGCGTTCAGCGTGCACGACCAGGACGTCGATCACGCGCGGCTGGCGATAATCTTGTCCCACAAAGGATCTTCGCGGGCCCGGGAGTCCATCCGGGACTACCGGGTGAGCCGAGCGCAGGGCCCGGTCCGCATCCCGCCGCTCGACGGCGGCCAGTCCCGCCTGGTCGCACCGGTCCGGCACGAGGGACGGCTCGTCGGCTACCTCTCCTCGACGATCCCCGAGGACGACGAATCCGCCTACGAGGACGACGACGAGCTCCGCGAGCGCCGGGCCCAGATCGGACTGCTGCTGGCCGCCATGGCGCTCGGCAACCGCGAAGACGAGGATCGCGCGCTGCGACTGCTCACCGGACTCCTGGAGGGCAACGGCGACCAGCGCGTCCGAGCGGCCGACGAACTGCTCGCGAGCGGCCTGCTCTCCCCGGTCCCGCACTACACGGTCATCTCGATCGCCACCCCGCCCCGAGCCGAACCCAGTTCGGCAACACTCCGGCTGGTGCTGGACCGGGCGCTGTCGACGATCCCCGGCTTCCCCACCCTGAAGGCGGTCGGCGCGGTGCTCGGCGGCGAAGCGGTACTGCTCGTGCCGTACGAGGTCGACACCGAGCGGTTGTCGACCCTCCTTGCGCAGCCCGCCTTTTCCGGCCTGCACGCCGGAGTCGGCGGAGCGCACGCGCCGCTGTCCCGCGCGTACCAGTCGCAGCGGGAAGCCCGGATCGCCCTGCGCGGCGGCATCACCGATCCAGGGTGCGACCGCGTGGTCCACTGGTCGAACCTGGGACTGGACCGGCTGCTGCTGCAACTCCCGCTCGAGGACCTCGGCGCCGCGGACCTCCCCGACGCCGTTCGGCTGCTGCTCGACGCGCAGTCCGGGCCCGATCTCGCGCACACCCTGGAGACGTACCTCGACTGCGGCTGCGACGCGCAACGGACGGCTCAAGCGCTCCACATCCACCGCAGCACCCTCTACTACCGGTTGGA
This sequence comes from Saccharopolyspora sp. NPDC002686, assembly GCF_040295745.1. Taxonomy (NCBI): domain Bacteria; kingdom Bacillati; phylum Actinomycetota; class Actinomycetes; order Pseudonocardiales; family Pseudonocardiaceae; genus Saccharopolyspora; species Saccharopolyspora sp. NPDC002686. Next base: position 20,547 of record NZ_JBEOVY010000015.1, on the reverse strand, counting down.
CCGGGTGCGCGCGGTCGCCGATGTCGACCTCTCCGACGGAAAGGTGCGGCGGGAACTCCACACCGGGTTGCGCGTGGCAACCCTCGCGGGCCTGCGCTGAACCGGGCCGCGGACTTCGGCGGTGGCCCCGTCGCCCGTAATTCACTATATTCAATGTAGTCTTTTACCGAAGGGTCCCCTCATGAACTCACTGCTGACCACCGTCTCGGTTCCGGAGGGCCGCGGGCGGCCGATCCTGGACGCCGCGACGCGCGAAGTCATCGGCCACGCACCCGTCCACACGGTCGACGAGCTGGACGCCGCGATCTCCGCTGCCGCTGCCGCACAACCCGGCTGGGCCGCTTCGGGACACGCCGAACGGTCGCGGCTCCTGCACGTCATCGCCGACGACATCGACGCGCACGCCGAAGAACTCGGCGAGATCATCACCCACGAGCAGGGCAAAGCCGGTGGTGCCGGTGAAGCCCACGCCGCTGCGCACTGGCTGCGGGCCGCGGCGGACGCGGTGCTGGAACCGCAGGTGCTGGAGGACGATGGCACGTCGCGCGCGGAGCTGCACTACGTCCCGCTCGGTGTGGTCGCGTCCATCGGCCCGTGGAACTTCCCCGTGATGATCGCCGTGTGGCACCTCGCCCCTGCGCTGCGGATGGGGAACGCGGTGGTGCTCAAGCCTTCCGAGAACACCCCGCTGAGCGTGCTCGCCCTCGCCGAGATCTTCCGCCGGCACCTCCCCGCGGACGTGCTCACCGCGATTTCCGGGGATCGCGAGGTCGGTGCCGCGCTGGCCGCACACCCCCGGATCGCCAAGATCGTGTTCACCGGGTCGACCGCGACCGGGCGGCGGATCGTCGAAAGCTCGGCGGGCAACCTCGCCCGCCTCACCCTGGAACTCGGCGGGAACGACGCCGCGATCGTGCTGCCCGGCACCGACGTGGACGCCGTCGCGGACAAGCTCTTCTGGGCGGCTTTCATGAACACCGGCCAGGTGTGCGCGGCGCTCAAGCGGCTGTACGTGCACGAATCGATCTACGCCGACGTCGTGTCGGCGTTGGCCGAACGCGCCGAGAAAGCACCCATGGGACCGGGTAGCGACAAGGCGAACCGGCTCGGACCGGTGCAGAACCCCGCGCAGTTCGAGATCGTGTCCCAGCTGGTGGACGACGCCCGAGAACGCGGCGCCCGCATCGTCACCGGAGGCGAGCCGGCGGCGGAACTTGGTCCGCTGTTCTACCGGTCGACGATCATCGCCGACGTCGAGGACGGCGCCCCCGTGGTCGACGAGGAGCAGTTCGGCCCGGTGCTGCCGGTGATCCGGTACTCCGAGGTGGACGACGCGGTGCGCCGGGCCAACAGCACCGACCAGGGCTTGGGCGCCTCGGTGTGGGGACCCGATCCCGACGAAGCGGAGGTGGTGGCGCAGCGGCTGGAGGCCGGCACCGTGTGGATCAACCAGCACGGCGGGGTCGATCCGGCGATTCCGTTCGGCGGGACGAAGTCCTCGGGCTACGGGCTGGAGTTCGGCGTCGAAGGGCTGAAAGCCATGGCTGCCACCAAAATCATCCGCCGCTGAGCAGCAGGAAGGGCGGGGCCGCTCCCCAGGAGGCCCCGCCCTTCCGCTGCCGATCACCCGGCGTTCGCGCCGCGCAGCTGCTCCCACAGCTGCGCGGCCTCCTCCCGATCCGGTGCACCACCCCGCCAGACCACCGTCTGGTCCTGGCGAACCAAGGTGATCGGGTGCCGGTACTCCCCCGGCGCCACATCCACCTCGACGACGCCGAACGGGATTCCTCGGCGTTGCGCCTCCTCGGTCAGCACGGCAACGTCGGCACCGAGCCTGACGACAGCCGTGTATCCGGGCGAGAGGTGGTCGTAGAGCGAAGATCCGTCGGCCAAGGTGAAGTGCGGTGCGCGACAACCCGGCACGGTGGACGGAACGTAGGTGCCCATCGTGTAGCCGGGAGCGTCCTCGCCGTCGTAGGCGATGATCGGGGAGCCGTGGTAGGCGTACCCGTAGTTCAGCCCGGCAGCGGCGAACTGCGGCTCGTTGAGCTCGCGCACCGCGGCACCGAAGGATCGACGCGCTGCCTCCCCTTCCGGGGTGTCGTCTTCGAGCGCTCCGGGGAGTCCCGGCCGCGCGAGCTTCCGCTGGTGGTCCATCGCGAAGTGCGACACCTGCTCGGTGATCGGCCGCCGCTCGGCTTCGTAGGCGTCCAGAATCCCTTCCTCGGCCCAGCCGCCCAGATGAGCGCCGAGCAGCCAGGTCAGGTCGAGCACATCCGCGATACCGGCGTTCATCCCGAAACCCGCGAACGGAACCCACAGGTGGGAGGCGTCGCCCGCGAGGAACACCCGGCGGTCCCGAAAGCGGTCGGCCAGCAGGCGACGCGCGACCCAGTCCTCCTTCGAGACGACGTCGTACTCGAACGCCTCGTCCACCCCGAGGATCGCGCGGATCGCCGCGTCGCGGTCGACCGAGCCTTCGGTCTCGGCTTCCTCGGGGGACAGGTAGGTGTGCACGAGGAACGTTTCGGTGCCGTCGATCGCATACACGTGGCCGACGCGCCGGGCGTTGAACGTGTAGTAGCCCCACGCGCGCGGCTCGTCGGCCGACATCAGCGAGTACAGCTTCGGCGCGCGGATGCAGGTGGATTGCACGTGCTGGAGCACCGGATCACCGCTGAGCTTCGCGCCGATCTGCTTGCGCACCGCCGAGCGGCCGCCGTCCGCCCCGATGAAGTACCGGGCGCGCAGCGTGCGTTCGCTCGAACCGTCCACATCGGACACGACTGCCGAAACCGACGACGCATCCTGTTCATGCGAAAGGAACCGAGTCCGGTTGAGCAGCGTCACGCCGGGCGCGGCCGCGGCACGTCGGGCGAGGATCGGTTCCAGGAAGGTCTGGTTGATCCGGTGCGGCGGCTCCGGCGTCGCCCAGCTCGTGTCGGGGCCGATGCGGGAGGTGTACCGCACCCCGCTCGCCGGGATCGGGATGCGCGACAGCTCCCGGCCGGTCAACGAGGTCCGGAACGCGACGTCCTGCGGGTAGTCGTGCGGGAGTCCGGCCGCGCGCACCTCGGCGGCGATCCCGAGCCTGCGGAAGCTCTCCATGGTGCGCGAGGCGACGTGGTTGCACTTGACGTTCGGCGGTTCGAGGAACTCCCGTTCCTCCACGACGATCGCCGAGACACCCCGGCTGCTCAGGTCCAGCGCGGCGACGAGGCCGACCGGCCCGGCGCCGATGATGAGGACGTCCGTGTCCGTGGTCTGCGTCATGTCACTCCGTTCAGCACTGCATCCCCTGCGCGACGACGCCGAGGTGCTCGGTCATCAGCCGGCGGGCGGCGGTCTCGTCGCGGCCCTCGATCGCTTCGAGGATGCGGCGATGCGCGCCCACCGCCCTGGTCGCTCGCTCGGCGTTGGTGTGCACGGCGTACGCGCTTTCCCGAGGGCGGTTGAGCGCACCCACCGACGCGGCGATCGCCGGGTTCCCGCTGAGCAACCCCAGCCGGGCGTGGAATTCCAGCGACAGCGGGTTGTACCGGCCTGCGTCCTGCACGTGCTTTTCCGATTCGTCGACCAGCGCTCGCAACTGCGCCACCTGGGCGTCGGTGGCCTCGCGAGCGGCTAGCGCGGCGGCGGCGGGTTCGACCGCGTGCTGCGCTTCCAGGAGCTGCTCGGTCCGCATGCCGTGCAGGTGCAGCTGGACCGAAAGCGAGTCCGAGATCCGGCCGATGTCCGCCTCGACAGCCCGATCTTCCTCCTCCACGCTGAGTTCGCGGTATTCGCCCGACCAGTACAGCAACGGCTGCCCGGTTCCACCGCCCGCCGAGACGACTTCCCCGACCAGGATGATGTGGTCGCCGCCGCCCAGCATCGTGTGCACGGTGCAGTCGAACCAGCTCAGCGCGCCGGTGACGACCGGCGCTCCGGTGGCCTCGGTGCGCGTCTCGACCTCGTCGAACCGCTCCTTGCTCCGGCCGCGTCCCCGGCGGGCGAAGCAGGCGGACACCTGCTGCTGGTGGCGGCCGAGCACGTTGATCGCGAAGACCCCGCTCGCCCGGATCTCGTCGAGGATCGGGCTGTGCACGTTGATCGAGACGGTCACCAGAAGCGGGTTCAACGACAGGGAGACGAACGATGTCGCCGTGATTCCGTAGAGGTGCCCGTCCAGTGCCGTTGTCACGACGGTGACGCCGGAGGCGAACCTTCCGGCCGCCTGGCGGAAGCTGTCGATTCGCCGCTGCTCCTCATCGGCAGTCATGGCTTCACCTCGCCGGGTCGGATTCGCGGACCGGGGAGCCGAGGTGGCGGAAGCCGTAGACGTCCAGCGTCGTCTCACCGGAACGGAGGCGGTCCATGATGGCCCCTTCTTTCCCCGCGCGAGCTCGAGAGGCCTCCAGGACGCGGTCGTACTCCCCCGCCGGGAGCACGACGATCCCATCGCGGTCGGCCACCACGATGTCGCCCCGGCGGACGACCCTGCCGCGCAGGGTGATCGGGATCCCCACCGTGCCCGGCCACTGCTTGATCGTCCCGCGGATCGAGATCGCCGTGCTGAACGCCGGGAAGCCCAGCAACTCGAGCTGCTGGGTGTCCCGCACGCCGCCGTCGATGACCAGGCCTCGGATGCCGCGCGCCTGCGCCGCGACGGCCATCACCTCGCCCCAGTACCCGAACGGCGCGCCACCAGCGTCCACGACGAGCACATCGCCAGGACCAGCCGCCTCGATTCCGTGGTGCAGCGCGAGGTTGTCGCCGACCTGCGCCGATACCGGCACCGCGCGGCCGACCACCTGCGCACCGTCCCAGGCCGGCCGGAACGCGGCGTCCAGGAAGCAGTCGAGGCCGGAGGCCTCGTACAGGGTGGCCGTGCCCAGCGCTAGCAGTTCGCGATCGTCTTCGTCCAGAGTGGTCATGAGTCCGCCCGCTGCAGATCGTGGTAGCCGTACTTCGCGCGGGCTTCGGCGATCGTCGCGCCGCCGAGGGCAGCGGCGAGGATCGCTTCTTCGCGCGCGTGGATCATCTCGGCGGTCTCGAGCACCTGTTCCTCGCAGTCCCGCGGGATCGCCACGACGCCGTCGGAGTCGCCGAGCAGGAGGTCGCCGTGCCGGACGGTCACACCGCCGATGGTCACCGGTCCGCGTTCTTCGGCCACCTCGACCCGGTCCTTGCCGGTGCGCATGAAGCGGCCGCGGCTGTAGATCGGGTAACCGATGGACAGCGCCCGGTGCGTGTCTCGGCAGACGCCTTCGATCACCGTGCCCGAAATGCCGCGCTGGTGCGCCACCGCGGTGAGGATGTCGCCCCACACGGTGCAATCGAGTCGGCCGTCGTTGTCGAGCACGATCACCTGCCCGCGCTCGACCTGGTCGATGAAGTCGCCCACGGTGCCTGCGGGGACCTGCGCGCTCACGTACCGCACGGTGAACGCGCGGCCGATCATGCGCTGGCCGTCCGACAGCGGAGCCAGCCCGAGCAGGCTGCCCGGGCGCTTGAGCTTGTCGAGGGCGTCGGAGACCGTCGCGGTGCCGAGCACCGCGAACCGGTCGAGGATGGGATCGGACATCAGCGCTGCTCCGCGGTGACTGTGGGGAATTGGGAATCGTGCATGACTTCTCGCACGTCGCGGCCCGAGCGGACGGCCTCGGCCATCCGCGCTTCGCGTTCCGCGATGCGCTGTGCGAGGCCGCTGACGCGTTCGGCGTCACCGGCGGCGATGAAGACCACACCGTTGACGTCGGCGATCACGTAGTCGTGCGCTGCTACCGAGACACCGGCCACCTGGATCCGCTCGTCCATGGCTTCCTGCACGATGCGGCCCCGCGCGCTGACCGGAACGGCCGTCCGCGCGAAGACCGGGAGCGCGAGCGCTTCGCTCTCCTGAACGTCGCGGCAGGCGCCGTCGACGATGACGCCTGCCACCCCGCGCCGCACCGCAGCCTCGGCTAGCAGGCCGCCCCAGCAGGACACATCGGTGCGGCCGTGGTTGTCGATCACCACGACGTCGCCGGGCTCGGTGGTCGCCACGAGCGGCGACGCGATGTGGGTCGCGGGTCCGTCCGTCGCTTTGGGAGCCGCGGTGACGGTGCGCACACGGCCGGCCAGGACCGCGCCCGCGGGCCACATCGGGGTCAGCGCGGTGACCGCGCCGGGCAGTCCGAGGGTGTCCAGCGCGTCGGAAACCGCACAGCTGTCGAGTCCGCGCAGCGCGGCGACGATCTCTTCGGGAGACATGATCACTTCCGTTCCCAGGTGAGGAAGCACATCGCGTTGCCGGTGCCCGCTTCCGTGCGGTAGCACGGCACGTAATCGGCGCTCGTCACGTCGAGGCCGGCCTCATCGGCGATCCCGGCCACCGCGATCCAGTTGCGCAGCTCCGACGCGCCGGACCGCATCTCGGCGGCCGGGACCACCGAGAGGTAGCCGGCGTCGTGGTCCCGCAGCGCCTGGATGAACTCCTGGTCCAGCTTCTCGTCGATCACGAAGTGGCTGAGCCCGCCCGAAGCGACGACGCCGACGCGCAGATCACCGGGGAACGACCGGATCGCCCGGCCGACGGCGCGGCCGAAGTCGTAGCAGCGCTTGGCCCCCGGCGGATTCGGCTCCCAGAAGGTGTTGATGAAGATCGGCACCATCGGCACCGTCGACTCCTGGCCGAGGAACCGCTGGTAGATGAAGCCGAACCCGTGCGGGATCGTGTGGTTCCCGTACCGGCCGGCCGGGATGACCTCGGTGGCCCCGGTGTCGAAGTCCTCGGCCTGGGTGGACTGGATGATGTGCTTGCCGAGTTCGCGATGCGTGGGCCGCATGATCGTGCGGTCCGGGACGTCGCCGGCCGCGGCGTCGGCGAGGCCGGGAGCCATCGCGTCGAGCTGCTCCTGCGTGAACGGCACGTGCGCGACCTCGTCGCCCCAGTACACCGAGAACGGCGCCAGCCATTCGTCCCCGTAGGTCTCCTTGTGGTCGCTGGAGACGATGACGAGGACGTCCACGTCCTGCGCGTGGACGAAGTCCGCGAGCCGGTCCATCGACCGCTGGCAGCTGTCCCAGCGCCGCCGCATCACCTCGGGGGTGATCTCGTGGGAGAAGTCCTCGCGCAGTTCGCGCAGTTCCTCGTAGGTGTACGTCCCGCCGCGGAACTTCAACCCCTCGCTGCGCCGGTCGGCCTTCCCCCTCGTCTCCCAGGCTTCCGGCGGCGGGGCTTTGAGCTGCGGTCCGTGCGAGGTGCCGAACCCGGCGACGATCTCGGTCATGACCGTTCCTCCCTCTCGCCGCTCACAGCCGGAAGAGCGCGCGTGCGTTGTTCTCGAGGACGTCGGCGCGACGCTCGTCGTCGAGCCAGTCGATGTCGTCGATGAGCAGGTGGATGTCGTCGAACCAGCGGCCGGTCTCCGGGTCGATCTGCGAACCGGTCCCCGGTTTCTCCGACCCGAACAGCACCCGGTCGGTGCCGACGACCTCCATGAGCAGCTCCAGGCTGCCCCGGGTGTACAGGCAGGAGTCGAAGTGCAACCGGCGGAGCTTGTCCAAGTAGGACACCCCCGTCCGCACGACCGACGGGAGGAAGCGGCCCACCTGGTACGGGATCGCTCCCCCGCCGTGCGAGACGATCACCTTCAGCTCCGGGAAGTCCTTGAGCACGCTCGAGTTGACCAGGCTCCACACCGCTACGGTCTCTTCCTGGATGAAGTGCAGGCTGTACGGCTCCCGGGCCGGTGGCTTGCACCCGGCCGCGTGCAGCAGGACCGGCACGTCGAGTTCGCACAAGACCTCGTACACCGGGTACCAGTACCGATCACCCAGCGCCAACGGGGCTTCCGTCCCTTCATGCGGATCGGTGTTGAGCATCGCGCCGACGAAGCCGAGTTCGGTCACCGCGCGGCGCAACTCGGCGGTCCACTCGCGCGGCGTCAGGTCCGGGCTTTGCGGGAGTCCCGCGACGCCCTTGAACCGGCCGGGGAACAGCTCGGTCGCGCGGTGGATGAGGTTGTTCGTCTCCTCGGTGAACCACTGCACGAGCTTGGCTGGCCGTTCGCTGTGCATCATCTGGAACGGCCGGGGCGAGATCATCTGCAGGTCGATGCCGGCGCCGTCGAGGTGCGCGAGGTGCGAGATGTCGCCGAAGCTCGGATGCGGGTGGTGGTAAGCGGCGACGAGCGCGTCGTCGCTGATGGCCGGTGGTTTGCTGCCGTGCGCGCCGCGGTGCGAGAGCAGCGAGGCCTTCCAGGCGTAGAAGGCGTCCGGCGCGGACATGTGGCCGTGGACGTCGATGATCACGGAACGCTCCTCTGCGTCTGTTCGGATGTCTCAGGCACTCGTGAGCGGTTTGCTGATGAGTTCGTCGACCCGCGCGTCCGTCGCCGACGTGTCGTAGAAGCGCAGCAGCCGCGTGCGGCCCGCGCCGGGGTCGCCCCGGTGCAGGTACTCGTAGAGTTCCTGGCGCATGCCGAAGCTCGAGCCGGCGAGTTCCCAGCCGAGCCGGAACAGCCGCGCCTTCTCGGCGGCGCCGATGTCGTGGCCGCGCATGTAGAGGTCCAGGAACGGGCGCAGCTCGGGGTTCGCGAGATCGGCTTCCGTGGGCTGCATGATCAGTCCGGAGGCGGCGATCTGGCGCAGGATCTGCACCATGCGCGCCGAGATGTCGGCCGACCAGAAACCCACGCCGTTGCTGTTGGTCGGGGCGAGGTGCCCGGCCGGGGTTGTGGTGACGTCGGCCTCGGCGCCCTTGATCGCGAGTTCGAGCGTCTGGACGTAGGAGATGAGTTCGCCGAGCTGTTCCTGGATGCCGCGGAAGGTGTCGACGCCGATGGAATGGGCGAGCTTCTTCGCTACCGAGGTGAAGAACTTCATCCGGGCGAGGAAGCGGATGTGCGTGCTCTGCAGGCTCCAGACGTTGATCCGGCTCAGGCCCTTGAGCGCGCGCAGGGAGTCACCGAGGAGGAAGATGCGTTCGCGGGGCAGGAAAACGTCGTCGAAGAACAACATCGCGTCCTGCTCGTCGTACCGGTTCCCGAGCGGGTGCGCGTGTCCGCTCTGCGGTGCACCGAGCGGTTCGCGCAACAGGATCTTCAGTCCCGGCGCGTTCATCGGCAGGGCGAACCAGATGACGAAGTCCTCCGCACCGCGCGCGGCCGTGACACCGTTGAGGTACACCAGGACCTCGTGGGAGAACGGGGCGAGCGTGGCGAGTTGCTTGGCCCCGCGCAGGACCACTCCGTCTTCACGCTCCTCCACGACGCGCAGTGCGAGATCCGGGTCGTCGAGCGGGCTGGCGCTGCGGTCGATCTGCGGATCGCCGAGTGCGTGCGTCAGCACGAGGTCGTTCTCCATGGCGAAGCGGCGGTAGTTCCGGGCGTTCTCCCCGAACCCCTGGCGGTTGCGTTCGAGCTCGTCGGCGTAATCGGCGAGACCCGCGACCACGTTCGACATGAAGTCGGGCGAACGACCGAGCTGCCCGAGGCTTTCGCGCATCCACCACTCCGACGCGGCGAACTTGGCGCGCAGCTCCTCCCGGGTCTTCGGCAGCGAAAAGGCGTAGCTGACCTCGTTACCGGTCTCGTCCGACTTGAACAGCGTCGCCTGCCGCGCTTCGGGGGTGGCGAAACGCAGGTCGAGCAAGCGGGCGAACTCGTCGACGGCCGGTTGCAGCGCCGGGTGCTCCGCGACGTTCTCGATGCGCTTCCCGTCGAGCCAGACCTCGCGGCCGTCGTCGAGGCTCCGCTTGTACTGCTCGCCGGTCAGCGCCCCAGCAGCACTGGAAATGTCCATGTACTCCGACTCCTTCGTCCGTCTTGGCGGGCCCGCACCGGGCGACGATTCGAAGCTACGGAACCTGCTCCGCCGCGGAATCGGGCCGCTGCGGGAATCTCCTCCGCACTTGTCCGACACGGTGTAGGAAGGTGCGACGCGGTGTCGGAAACGCTGGGCTCAGTCCTGGATCGTCGGAACCGTCACCCACTGCCAGCAGGTGAACTCGTCGAGGTTCCAACGGCCTCCGTGCCGTCCGCCGTTGCCGGACGTGCCGAGCCCGCCCATCGGGATGTGGGCGGCGTCGTAGATGGTCTGGCCGTTGAGGGCGATCATCCCGGCTCGCAAGCGCGCGGCGAAGCCGAGGGCGCGTCCGATGTCGCGGCTGTGGATCGCTGCGGAGAGGCCGTGATCGGTCGCGTTGGCCAGCGCGAGCGCTTCCGCTTCCGTCGAGAAGCGGGTGACCGGGGCCACCGGACCGAAGATCTCACTCAGGAATGCCGCGTTGTCAGCGGTCACGCCGTCGAGCACGGTTGGTTGGTAGAACGCGCCCTCGTGCGCGGCGCCGCACACGACCCGGGCGCCGCCGGCGATCGACGCCTCGACGATTCCGTGCACGTGCTCGGCTTGCGCGGCCGTGATCAGCGGGCCGAGGGTCGTCCCAGGTGCCCGAGGATCGCCGAGGCGCAGCTCACCGGCAGCTGCGCTGAGCCGTTCGACGTATTCGTCGGCGATGCTCTCGTGCACGAGATGCCGTCCGGTTGCCATGCAGATCTGCCCCTGGTGCCGGAAAGAACCCCCTGCGCCGCCGACCACAGCGCGGTCGAGATCGGCGTCCGCCATGACGATGAACGCGTTGTTCCCGCCGAGTTCGAGCACCACCCGCTTCAGCAGGCCGCCCGCGACCGCCCCGACCCGCCTGCCCGCGGCCGACGAACCGGTGAACGAAATCGCGGCCGTGTGCGGCGAACGCACCACGGCCTCCCCCGTTCCGACACCGCCGGGCAACACGTGCAGGACGCCTTCGGGCAGTCCGGCGCGCTCGAAGACGTGGGCGATCACCGCACCGCCGGAGAAAGCGGTCTTCACATCCGGCTTGGCGAGCACGGCGTTGCCGAGCGCGATCGCGGGGGCCACCGAGCGCATGGCCAGCATCAGCGGTGCGTTCCACGGAGCGATCACACCGACGACGCCGACCGGGATCCGCCGGGCCAGGCCCAGCGTCGCCGGATCTTCCACCGGAAGGAGGTCGCCCTGCGACATCGTGACCAGACCGGCTGCGCCGACCAGTTCATCGATGGCCTTGTCGACCTCGTGCTTAGCCTTCGCAGGCAGCGAGCCGCTCTCGCGCACGAGCAGGTTCTCGACGTCGGCGCGGATGTCGCGCAGCGCGTCCGCAGCCCGCATGAGGACGTCGGCGCGGGTGCGGTACGACGCACAGTTCCACTCGGCCTGCGCCGCCACCGCAGCCACACCGGCCCGCTCCACGTCGTGCTCGTCGGCGATCCCGGCCAGCCCCACCAACCCGCCATCTCCGGGCGAGACGACCGGCACCGTGCCTCCGCCACCGCCCCGCCAGCCGCCGGAGTAGATGCGCCCGTCTGCTTCGTCCAGGTCCCACCGGGCCATCGCCGTCCCTGCCAATCCTGTTGCGGTTGCGGAGATCAGCGCGATGCTAGGTCGGGGCAGGTCTTCGCTTCATGGGCTCAGCGAAGCAAATCCGGCGCTGGCGGCTCGACACGGTGTCGGAATGGCCGTCACTGCGCGATCGCCTCGGCGGCGCTTCCGGTTCAGGTCCTCGCTGCTGGTGCGGAGTTGTCGTCGCGGGCCAGCGACTCGGTGATCTCTTCGGCTGCTGCGGGTGCGTCCCGGCGGAGGGCGCCGACGCCGATGAACAGGGCGAGCGACACGAGGACCGGGGTGACCACGGTGATCGCGTCGTTGAGGTGCCACACGTACTTCGTCAGCGCGTAGGAGATGATCCCGCCGCCCCACGAGATCAGCGCAGCGGTCGGGCCGATGTGCCGGAACGGGCGCAGCATGCCCAGCATCATCGGGATGGAGATCGGTCCGATCAGCGCACCCACCCAGGTCACGATGATCGACAGCACCCCGCCCAGGTTCTCCGCGTTGATCGCGACGACGACGCTCAGCAGCACGAAGACCACGGTGAGGTAGCGCCCGGTGCGCAGCGCCTCCGCGTCCGTGAAGCTCTTGAAGCGCTTCCAAACGTTGGGCAGCACGTCGCGCGTGATGACCGCGGAGATGGCGTTGGCGTCTGAGGCGGCCATGGCCATCGTGTGCGAGAACACGCCGACCAGGACCAGCCCCAGCAGACCCGCGGGCAGGAAGTCCAGGGCCATCTGCGCGTAGACGTCCTCCGACTTCGTGACGTGCACCAGCAAGGGCGCCGCGAACATCGGCAGCATCAGGACGATCGGCCACACCAAGTACAGGAAGCTGGACAGCAGCGCGGTGTTCCGAGCCTGCGCGGGGCTGGGCGTGGCGATGTAGCGCTGCGCGAGGTTCCACATGCCGCCGTTGTACTCGAAGGTCTTGACCACGATGTAGACGATCACGAAGTACATCGGGTACTTGCTGGTCGTCGGGTCGGTGTGGCCCGCGGGCAGCGCACCCCAGAAGTTCAGGTAGTTCAACCCCTGCGCGGACAGCGCGGAACCGACGGCGATGAGCATGGCGAACGCGGCGAGCCCCTGGATCACGAACTGGCCGAGTTCGGTGAGCGCGTCGGCCCAAAGACCGCCCGCGGTGCAGTACAGCAGCGTCACGCCTGCCGTGATCACGACGCCCCACACCAGCGGGATGCCCACGAACTTGTCGAGCAGCAACGCCACCGCGGACCACTTCGCGGCCACGTCGAAGATCTTGAGCAGCGACCCGCTCCAGGCCAGCACCTGCTGCGTCGGCACGTTGAACCGGGTGGCCAGGTACTCCAGCGGCGAGGCGATGTCGTAGCGGGCGCGCAGGCGGTTCCACTTCGGCGCGAACAGGAAAGCGCCGATGCCGGTGGCGACCGCGAGCGGGAACATGAACACGATGTAGGACACGATGCCCTGGTCGTAAGCGACCCCCGCGTAGGCCACGAAGACCACCGCGCTGTAACCGGACATGTGGTGCGAGATGCCTGCCAGCCACCAGGGCATCCGCCCGCCTGCGGTGAAGTAGTCGGCGGAGCTGGATACCTGGCGGTGCGCCCAGACCCCGATCACGACCATCACGACGAAGTAGCCGGCTATGACCGACCAGTCCAACAGGTGCATGTCGACACTTCCCTTCCCCTGGCTGGCGAGGGCGGCTCCTGCCAGCAGTCACGTCGTTGTGCGGGACAGCTCGGGCGAGTCGGAACGGGCGGAACCGGATCCCGGTCATCGCGCGTCAGCGGGGCACGCGGGTGTTGCTCAGCGCGGGGCGGTCTTCAGCGGCAATTCCGCTTCGATAGCGGATAATGATCAGCGGAAGGACCCACATGCTCTCGTGGAGCCGCCGTGCGATCGCGCGCTGCGCCGGATCACTTGGAAACAAGCGGTCCGAATGCGGGTTCAGCGGTGCGGGACGCCGAGCCGCCTCCACTGCATTCGCGTGCGCAGTTGATGTCGTACGACCGTCCATGCGCCGCAGCATCATCGTCGGCGACCGCCCGTGGCAACAGGTTGCCAACAGTTGCATCGAGGTTCTCCAGCCGCGTAGCAGCGCGATGGTCCGGGTAGCAGAACCCGGACCCCGCCAAGCTGCGGAATCGGTGTTCTGAGCCATGTCCTGCCCGAACGCGAACTGCCGTCGGCGCGGTGGAAGTGCTTGGTGGTGACCGGAACGCTCTCAGACGAGAGCCGCTCGCCCTGGAAACCGCGCACCACGGCACCGATCACGTCGGCAGCGAGCTCGGGGTTCTCCCCGAACGTGCCGCTCGCCCAGCGCGGGATCGTGCGTCGCGGCCAGCCCGAGTTCACCGGGCCAGGTCGAGGACTGGCCGGTCGCCTCGGCTACCCCGAACCGACCGCCGGAGAGAATCGCCTCACTCCGAACCGCTGTACTCCACTGTGGACACCGACTGAGCGGCGCGCCCGCCTCACCCCTGCGGTGCTGGCCCGGTGGAGCCCCTGATCACCAGGTGGGACTCGAAGCTGCGCGAGCCTTGCAGGTCACCTCGCCCCGTCAGTCGCTCGTGCAAGATGTCGACCGCGCACCAGCCGAGCTTGTCCGCTGGACCGGCGATCGTGGTCAGGCCCGGGACGGTGAAATCCGCGCCGAAGATGTCGTCGCAACCGACCAGGCTGAGGTCCTCGGGCACCCGAACCCCGACGGCTTGCAGCCGGTGCAGTGCGCCGATGGCGATGAGGTCGTTGTAGGCGATCGCCGCCGAACCCTTGCCCAGCATCAACGCCTCCGCCGCTTCCTGCCCGCCCTGCCGGTTCGGCGCGAACGGTCCCAGGAAGGACACCTGGAGGCCCAGCGACGACGCTTCGTCCTGGACCGCGCGCCAGCGCTGCCCGTTGATCCAGGAGTTCCGCGGGCCCGACAGGTAGGCGAGCCTGCGGTGCCCGAGCACCGCCAGGTGCCGGACCGCTTTGCGCATCCCGGCCGCGGTGTCGACCACCAGGCTCGGCACGCCCTCGATCTCGCGGTTGATCATCACGAGCGGCCGGTACCCGGCGAGTTGCTGCACGGTCTCGTCCGACAGCCGGGAGGTCGACAGGATCCCGCCGCTGGTGGTGGCCAGCAGGTGCCGCAGGTTGTTGGCCTCCACCTGCGCCGACTCGTCGCTGTCGGTCAGCGCCAGGGTGTAGTTGCGCTCGATCGCCCTGGCCTGCGCCGCCTTGATGACCGTGACGTAGTACGGGTTGGAGATGTCGGAGACCACCAGGGTCAGCGTCCGGATGCGCCCCGGCGCCTCGGCCCGGGCCAGCGGCCGCGGCTCGTAACCGATCTCGCGGGCGGCCGCCTGCACCCGTTCCCTGGTTCCGGCGCTGACCCTGGCGGGGTTGCTGAAGGTGCGGGACACCGTGGAAGCGGCCACGCCGCAGTGGCGTGCCACGTCGTAGATCGTCGGCCGTTCTCGCTCCACGGATCCGCCTCCCGGAATCGGCGACAACAAATGGCAACGAGTTGCCACTCTAAATCCCGGCTTCCCAGGTTGGACCGACTCGGGCCCGTCCGCGAACGCGTGGCGGCCGGCACTGCCACCTCGCGGATCCGGAGGTCCGCTCGATCGATCCGCCGTCAAGAGGAGTGAGCGCGTCGCCCCGCTGCTGGTCGGGCGCGATGCGCACCGCATCGAGGACACCTGGCAGTACCTGTACCGCGGCGGCTACTGGCGCCGGGGTGCACGACGAAACTGACCTGCTCCACCCGGTGGAGCACGACCGGAGGGTCCGCCCACCGCGTTCCGCGCGGACCCTTCGACATTGGACCTGCTGAGTGCGCAGCTCTCCCCCCACTTCATGTTGCGCTGCGGTGTCGCCGGGTTTACCGCGATCGGGTGCGAACCGGTTCAGCCGGTGAAGTTCACATTTCCCGCTGCTGAGCGGTAAACCGGCGCCTCCCGATCGGCAACCAAACAGCCGACCGCACCAACCGGTGAACCACGTCGCGCTGGAGGATGTGCATGGACGATCCGCAAGAAGTGCAGGGAAGCTCCCGAAGTCCTTCCAGGGCCCGCAGGTGGCGGCTCGGAGCCGTTGCCGCGGCGCTCGCGCTGGCGGTCCTCGGCAGCAGCGCCTGGGCCGGGGCCGATCGCCTGGTAGGGCACCGGCCGCTCAACCCGCCCGACGCACCGCAAGCGATCGGCCCGTACTCGCAAGGCATTTCGACCGGTCAGATGGTGTTCGTGTCCGGGCAGCTGCCGATCGACCCGTCCACCGGACAGCTGCTCGCCGATGCGCCCGTCGAGGAGCAGACCCGGCAGGTGCTTCGCAACGTTCGGGCGGTGCTCGCGGCCGACCACCTCGAGATGGCGCAGGTCGTCAGCACCACCGTCTACTTGTCCGACCTCGCCGACTTCGAGCGGTTCAACGCCGCCTACGCCGAGTTCTTCACCGAAGGCGCGCCGCCGGCGCGGGCCACCGTGCAGGTCGTCCGGGTGCCGAAGGACGCCAAGGTCGAGATCTCCGCGATCGCAGTCCGATAGCTCCAGCAGAACCCGAAAGGATCTGGCAGTGCCGAAACTTTCGAGCAGAACGAACGACTTGTCCCGCAGGGGTTTCCTGCGCATCGCCGGGGCCGGTGCCGCCGTCGCCGGGTTGAGCACCACCGGGTTGTCCTCCGCGGCCGGAGCCGCCGAGCTGACACCGCTGGCGGCGAACTTGCCCACCGGATCCAACGACGCCTACTGGCGCGAGGTCGAGCGGCTTTTCATGCTCGACAAGAACGTGCTGTTCATGAACGTCGGCACCGTCGGTTCGCCGCCGCGCGAGGTGGTCGACACCCTGGACCGCGTGCACCGCGAGGTGGCCGTCGGCGCGAAGTCGGCCTACAGCGACTTCGCCGACGTCCGCGCGGTGGCCGCCAAGGGATACGGCTGCGACCCCGACGAACTGGTGATCTCGCACAACACCAGCGATGGCATGTCGAAGATCCTGGCTGGCCTCAACCTGCGCGCCGGGGATGAAATCCTCACCACCAACCACGAACACCCCGGTGGCAACGTCCCCATGGCGCTGGCCAGGGACCGGTACGGCGTGGTGCTCAAGCGGGTGGAGCTGCCGGTCGGCAACGACCAGCGCGCCGAGGACTACGTCGCGGCGTTCGAGCGGGCGATCAGCAGCCGCACGAAGGTGATGCTGTTCTCCGCACCCACCTACAAGACCGGCACGATGCTGCCGATCCAGCTGCTGGCCAAGCTGGCTCAGGCGCACGGTGTGACCACCGTGGTCGACGGCGCCCACATCCCGGGCATGATGGCCTACGACTTCCACGCGCTCGGCGTGGACTTCCTGGCCGGTTCGGCCGCGAAGTGGCAATGCGGACCCGGCGGCACCGGGGTGCTCTACATCCGCAACAAGGTGCTGCCGCAGCACAACCCGAACCCGCTGCCCGAGTTCTGGCCCGTGGTGTCCAGCAGCTACCCGGAGGAGGGCGGCTTGCCCCCGCGTTCCAGCGGGAGCAAGGAGAGCTACGACATCGCGAAGTACCTCCAGTCGGTCGGCAACGGGAGCATCGCGATCATGGAGGGCGTGCGCAACGCCTGCGAGGTGTGGGACCGCATCGGCAGGCAACGAATCCAGGACCACGCGCTCGAACTTTCCGCCTACCTCAAGGAACTCGTCACCGAGCGGTGGGGCGTGGCCTCGCTGTACTCGCCGAAGGACGACCCGCGGCTGGTGTGCGCGCTGTCCTCGTTCAACCCGTTCCGCAACCCGGCCGACGTGCTGGACAAGGCCAAGTCCGACCAGTTCGTGGCGCGGATGAAGGACGAGTACGGCATCGTCATCCGCAACGTCGACTTCCCGGTGATCGGTTCGGCCCAGAAGCACGCACCGGTGCGCATCTCCACCCACCTGTTCCACCAGCGCGACGACGTCGAGCGAGTCGTCGACGCGATGTGGGACCTGGCGGGCAAGATGGCCTGATCCGCGCACTGCGACGCCACCTCTGCTGCGCGCGAGAGCGGAGGTGGCTTCGTGGTGCGCGGATCAGGGCTGGATGACGATCTCCACCGGGTCCCCACCGGGGGCGTGCGGAGGCGGCGGCGCGGACAGCGAGTTCAGCGCCCACAAACCGACGACATCGGCCGCGGCGACGATGAGCAGTGCCAGCACGAGCATGATGAGCCTGCGCCTGCGCTCCCGGCGCTGCCACTCCGACCGGGCCTTGGCGTAGGCGTCGGGTGAGGCCACCACCGACGTCGCGAGCACGTCGAGCGTCTCGCGCAGCTGTTCCTCCGGGTCGCGCACGGTCACGAGTGTGCCCCCATCGCCCGCGACAGCGCTTGCATTCCGCGCGACGTGTGCGACTTGACCGCCCCCTTGCTGATGCCCATGGCTTCGGCGATCTCGGATTCCTTCAGGTCCAGCCAGTACCGCAGCACCAACGCCTCGCGCTGCCGCGCCGGGAGGGAGTTCAGGGCGTCCACCACCCGCCGCTGGTCCTCGTGCAGCAGCGCGGTGGCCTCCGCCGACTCGATGCTGGGTTCCTGGACGTCGACGTGCTTGCGCAGCACCTTGAGGTGGCGGATGCGCATCCGCACCAGGTTCACCACCACGGAGCGGAGGTAGCGCGGGCCCGCTTCGGGATCGCGCAGCCGGTACCAACCGCGGTGCAGCTGGCAGAACGCCTCGGCCACGATGTCCTCGGCGTCCTGCTCCGCGCCGAGCAGCACGGCCAGCCGCAGCAGCTGCGTGTGGTGACCGTCGAACAGCCGCACCATCGCCGATTCCCGCTCCACGTCGCGGATGTCCATGCTCGGCTCGGTGGGCGGCACGTCGTTCGACGACCGCCGATCAGCCGCGGAGTCCGTGCGGTCAGGAGATCCCGGAGTCACGGCGCCGCACCCCCTCCCGGAGCACCCGCGGTGGGTGGATCGGATGGATCACGCCCGAGGGCGCGCGCGGCACCCGGAGTCCGCGCAGCAGCGCCTGCGCCGCCGCGGTCACCGCGATGTTCACCGCCAGAGCGACGATTCCGGTGTAGACGTGCGCGGTGAACTGGCCGAAGTGGACGACGACCAGCGAGGTGAAGCCGCCCTCGTTGACCAGCACGGTGCCCGCGACCATGCCCGTCAGCCAGCCGGCCAGCAGCGCGAACGGGCGCGGGGTGTGCCGCAGCAACCCCAGCACGATCATGGGCAGGGTCTGCAGCACCCAGACCGCGCCGAGCAGGTGCAGGTTGATCGCGGCCTGGTCGCGCAGGCCGAGCGCGAACGCCAGGGCACCGATCTTGACCACCAGCGAGGTCAGCCGCGCCATCCGCGCCTCCTGGGCGTCGGTGGCGGTCGGGTTGACGAACTCGACGTAGACGTTGCGGGCGAACAGCGTTGCCGCGCCCATGGACATCACCGCGGCCGGCACCAACGCCGCCACCACCAGCACCCCGAACAGGATCCCGGCCAGCCAGCTCGGCGCGAGCGCACCCATCAACACCGGAACGGCCAACTCGCTCTGGCCGCTCGGCAGCACCACGCCCGCAGCCAGCGCGGCCACCCCCAGCAGCGCGAACACGGCCAGCATGCCTGCCCAGCCGAGCAGTCCGCCGGCCGTTCGGCGCAGCACGTCCGGACCGCGCGCGGAGAAGGCGACCATCAGCACGTGCGGGAAAGCGAACAGCGCGAGCGCGGAACCCAGTGCCAGCGACGCGAACGCCGGCCACAACGCGGGCGACAGCGCCAACACCTCTGCCCCGCCGGCACGTTCGAGAATCTCGGGCGGGGTCCCCAACTTGGTCACGGCCAGCACCGCCACCACCACGGTGCAGGCCACCACGAGCACTGCCTTGACCACCGCGGCGAACACCGGTGCGCGCAACCCGTAGCGATAGGTCGACAACGCCAGGATCGCGAACACCACGGCCAGCACCAGATCCCCGGCCATGCCACCGGAGTACAGGCCGAGCACGGTGAGCACCGCCCGGATGCCGATCAGCTGCAGCGCGACATAGGGCATCGTGGCGAAGATCCCGGTCAACGCCACGGCCAGCGCCAGCAGCGGCGAACCGTAGCGGCCCCGGACGAAGTCGGCGACGGTGACGTAGCCGTGCGCCCGCGCCACCGAGACGAGCCTCGGGAGGAGCACGAAGCCGATCGCGCAGCTGAGGACCGTGTACGGCACCGCGTAGAAGCCGATCGCCCCCGAGCTGAACACCGCTCCGGGCACCGCGGTGAAGGTGTAGGCGGTGTAGATCGTGCCGCCGAGCAGGCACCACATCAGCCCGCCACCGTGCCGGCGACCGGCCAGCGCCCACCCAGCGAGGTCGTCGGGGACCCGGCCGCGCGCCGATCGCCGGGCAGCGACGAGAGTTCCCACCGAACCGGCGAGCACGACCACCGCGCACGTGACCACCACGACGACGTTGTCCATGGATTCTCCGCACTCGGGCTGGGGCGGCCACCGGTGCGGTTCGCCGCCGGTGGCGAATTCCGTTTCGACCGCCGGTAAACCTTCCGGTCAGCACCGGCAACTGTTGGGCGAGGACGAAAAACGCGGGAGGTGTTCGGACGATGCGGTAGTGAACCCCAGCGAACAGCGAAAAACCAGGGCCGTTCCCACATCGCAGGACGTACGAGCCGATCGACGCCCCGCGGTCCCGGTGTGCCTGAGTGCCTGTCTTTGAACTCATTTTGCGTGGCGGTGCAAGCGCCGAGGGTGGGCTATGCGCCTGCGGCGCATCAAAGACAAAACGAGGAGCAAAGACCGGCTCTCAGAACGCACGGCAAGCACTCCGACGGAGGAGCCACGCATGAAAGCAACTGCGGCATGACCGCGGCCGGCGCACCGCCGGTCGAGGCGGACGACAAACCGCGCTGGACCCCGGTGCGGATCGCGATCTGGGTCGCGATCTCGCTGATCGGTGCCGTGGCGTGGTCGATCTTGGCGCTCTCCCGCGACGAACCGGTGAACGCGGTGTGGTTCGTCTTCGCCGCACTCGCCTCCTACGCCATCGCGTACCGGTTCTACGCCCGGTTCATCGTCACGAAGGTGTTGCGAGCGGACGACAAGCGCGCCACCCCGGCCGAGCGGCTGGAGAACGGCCTCGACTTCCAGGACGAAGGCGGCGTGCTGTTCACCACCGATCCGCTCGGGACCAACAAGTTGAGCTACCACGAGGAGCGCTTCGCCGGGGAGGTGTTCC
>NZ_JBEOVY010000014.1:0-43367 GCF_040295745.1 Saccharopolyspora sp. NPDC002686 | reverse complement strand
AACCGTAGTACCTGCTACCGCTTATAATCTAAACAATGTTCAAATAAATCCGATACAATTACCGGGTATTAAATGATTGTGCTTGGTTTGGGGCGCATTCACCGCCCCAAACGAACGCGAGCGGATCAGCCGTCGGTCGCGGCGAAGCGGACCAGGGTGTTGTTCGGGCGGAGGTTCCGGATCGGCAGGGCGCTGCCCATGTACGGGTTCAGGAACCGGAAGGTCAGGCCGCGCCCCGGCGGGTAGCCCACGTCCTGCACTTCCGCCACCGCCGGGTGCAGGGCGAACAGCCGCTTGCGCAACCGGTCGACGCTTTCTCCCCAGCGCAGCGGCGGCAGCTTGTACTTGTCCTCGGTGCGCTCCTTGCGGCCGCGCATCATCAGGACGTCCAGCCAGCTGCCACCGGAGGTCTGGCGGGTCAGCCAGGCCGGCATCGCGTCGAACATCAGCCACGCGCCCGGGAAGCGCTCCGCGCACTTGCGGATCAGGCCCCACGCCTCCGCTTCCTCGAGGTACATCAGCAGGCCCTGGACGCTGATGAACAGCCCGGCCGCCGGATCGACCTCGTCCATCCACGCCTCGTCGAGCGCCGAGCAGGACAGGTTGCGCAGCCGGTCGGTGTCCGGCAAGTACTTGCGGCGGACCTGCATGGTCTCCTCCAGGTCCACCGACAACCAGCGGACCCGGCCGTTGTCCACCCGCCAGAACTGGGTTTCCAGGCCGTCGCCGAGCGCCACCACGGTGCCGTCGGGGTGGGTCGCCAGGAACTTCCGGATCTGGTCGTCGAAGCACATCGCCCGGAGCGCGAGCGCGATGTGCGGGCGCCCGAAGTGCTCCTCGAAGGGGTAGTCGATGGAGTCGGCGATGGCCACCGACTTGGGGTCCGAGATCAGCGCGTCCGGGCGCCGGGACTCCGCCGCTCGGCAGTACAGCGGCCAGAGCAAGGTCTCCGGAACGCCCGCCAGATCAACTCTCGTCCTCGACTCGCTCACCCTGGTCTCCTCCGTTGTCGTTGTTCAGGACTCGGCGCAGCTGGCGGGACTGGGCGAGCAGGAGCCCGTTGCGGTCCCACAGGTCGGCTTCGTCGACGCACCAGCCCTGCCCGTTGCTGACGTTGCGCTGGACCACCAGGACGTCGTCGTCGACCGGCTGGGCGGCCAGGTCGACGTGCAGGTGCACGGACAGCTCGGCGGACACGATCGGCGCCGGTTCGGTCAGCAGGGGGTAGATCCCCGGCGGCATCACGTCGGCCAGCACGATCGCGACCAGGGCGTCGGCGGGCACGTCCGGCTGCAGCCGGAACCAGTACGCCATCTCCGAATCCGCCGATCCGGCCATCGGAATGCCGCCGCTGCCGTACCGGATGACGAACTGCTGGCCGAACGGCACCAGCTCGAGCGGGAACTCGATTTCCAGGCTGTCCTCGGGGCTCGGCACCTCGGGCGCCTCGACGCGCTGCTCGACCGGGGAACGGTCGGTGCTCCGCGCGAACACGAAGGAGGCCAGCAGGACCGGGGTGCCCTCCTGGATCCCGCGCACGGTGACGAACTGGCTGGTGCGACCGGCGCGTTCCAGGGTCGCGACGAACTCGATCGGCGCCTCCGACGGGCTGCGCAGGAACTGGGCGTGCGTCGCACGCGGCGCCGCCGCATCCTCGACCAGGTCGGCGGCGGCCTGCGCTGCCAGGGCGTTGAGCAGTCCGCCCTGCGGTCCGAGCCACGCCCACCACGAGCGCGGCACCTCGACCTCCCAGCGGCCGGGACCTTCGCGGACCGCTCCGCTCGACTTCACCAGTGGATGCGATTCGGCGTTCACAGCTGCGTCTCACTTCCCATCCGTCGAGCACACCGGTCGCGGTGGAGCGAGGGCGACCGGAACCGCGCTGAACAGCTTGTTCGCGGTGTGCAGGGTTTCGGCCAGGGTGTACGTCCCGGTCGTGTCGTGCGCGTCGAGCCTCGGCGTTCGATCGCCGGCCCGGTCCAGCAGAACGGACAGCACTGCCGACAACCAGCCAGCGGAACCCGCGGGCAGACTATACAAACGGCGCTCCCGGTTGAACCACCACAAGCAGACGGAACTCGCCGCCGCGTGCAGCCAGCAGAAACGCACAGCCAGGTCCCACCGCGCCGGATCCCCCGCCACGCCCCGCGCCCGCACCCGGTGCATCGCGCGGATCACGGCTCTCAACCGCGCATCGACTCGCTTGACCCTCGCGGCCGCAGCGGATCCGGTACCCAGTTCGGCGATCACCGCAGCGGAGATCCCGAAGAACCCGGCGGTGACCGGGTCCATCCCGCGCAGCGCGAGGTCCAGCTCCCCGAAGCGCACCGGTCGCAGCGGATCGCCCAACCGGAAGGTGGCGGCCACCTCCTCCGGAACCTCCATCTCCGGCGGGGATTCGGGGAACTGGGCGACCAGCGTCGCGATCGACCACAGGTTCGCGTCCGGTGCCGTGTCGATGTGGCGGACCACCGCGTTGTCCCGGCGCGCGACGTCGAAGGCCGCGAACGGCCCGTCGTGCAGCAGGCTCCTGGCCCCCAGGACGTCCGCGCAGAGCGCGAAGATCTCCGCCGACAGGTCGGTGGCCACCCGTTTCGCGATTCCCGACCAGAGGCACTGCGCCGCTGGCAGCGTGTGCATCGCACGCGACGCCGGCAGCGCAACGGCATCGCAGGCGAACAGCATCGCGGCGGCGGTCGCGAGAACACGTCGCGGCTGCGCGTGTTCGGCGAGCACCCGGCCGCCGAACACGTGCTCACCGGCGAAGTCCATCGCCAGCCGCAATCCGGTGTCGGCGCATCCCAGGTTGGCCGCCGTACTCAGGACCCGCACGAGCTGCATGACCTTCAGGGCGATCTCCACTCCGCGACCGACGCCGCCGAGCACGCAGTCGGCCGGGACCTCGACGTCGTCGAAGGACACGCTCGTCGAGTCGATGCCACGCAGGCCGCTGGTGCGCCGCGCCTGATCGCGCCGGACTGCGGCCAACTGCTCGCCCTCGAGCAGCACCGCGGTGAACGCCGCCGGACCGCGACCGCCGGTGCGCGCGACGACGACCAGCGCATCGCACCGGTCACCGATGCCGACCAGCCACTTCCGGCCGTTGAGCCGGAAACCGCCGGAATCGTCGGGGTCCAACCGGCATTCGTTGGCCAGCAGGTCGCTTCCGTGCTCGGACTCCGCCATGGCGAAGCCGATGACCCCGCCCGCGGCCAGCAGCCGCACGACCCGCTCCCGCTGCCCCGCGTCGCCCGCGAGCAGGACGCAGCCCGCGCCGGTGACACTGAACATGGTGGCCGGCATCGCGGCGCCGTCCCGCCGCGAGACCAGCCGCGCCAGGGTCAACGTCTCATCCATTGTGGACAGATCGCCGCCGTCTTCCGGCGGGACGAACGAGAGACCGAGGTGCGGGGCCAGTTCGGCCGCGAAGGCTTGGGGGAACAGCGCAGCGCCGTCCCGCTCCACGACCGCCCCGAACCCGAACGGGTTGGTCGGATCGCGCGGATCGCCGAGCAGCCGCTCCAACTCCACCGCGGCCGGATAGGTGGCGACCACGTCGTCCAGCACCGTCATCGCGCACCTCCGGGAAGCGGCCGGTAGCGGGTGCAGCTGTTCGGCAGCCGGATTCCGGAAACACCGAGCTGGTGCACCCTTTCAGCGAAGGCCGCGCCCCGCATCAGCTGCTGCGAGACGTCGGCGACGTGCCGGTCCACCGCGGGCTCCAGGTGGCTACCGCGCACCCAGTCGTTGAACGCCCCCATCGCGGGCCCGCACCAGATCTGGTAGTCGATGGTCCGGTCCTGCTGCCCGCCGGTCGCCCACGCCGAGGACATCCCGAGGTACCACCGGAAGACCAGGGCCATCCGGCGCTTGGGGTCGTCGGCGGCGCGCTGCACCTGCGCCGGGTCCCGGCTGTCGAAGAAACCCACCACGTCGGACCAGATCTCGTCGAAGGAGCGCCGGAACACCTGCTTCTCCAGCCGGTTCCGCTCCTCGTCGGGGATCTCGTCCAACCCGCCGCAGGTCCGGTAGAGCTCGTAGAGCCGCCGCGCCCGCATCGGGAACATGGTGCCCTTCTTGAGGGTCTGCACGTCGACGCCGAGCTCGAACATGTCCGCGGCGGGCGCCATCTCGCAGTCGCTGATCGTCGCCGCGGCGAGGAGTTCGCGCGCCGCTGGTGAGATGCCGGACTCCACGCAGGACTGGTTGACCGAGCCGGTCACCACGTAGTCGGCACCCAGGCTCAGCGCCGCCGAGATGGCCTCCGGGGTGCCGATCCCGCCGGCCGCTCCGACCCGGATCTCGACCGGGCGGCGGTACTCGCGGCACACCTCGTCACGCAGCCCGGCGATCACCGGGAACAGCGCGGACAGCGGTCGGCGGTCGGTGTGCCCGCCGGAGTCGGCCTCCACGGTGATGTCATCGACCATCGGCACGGTGCGGGACCACTCGGCCTGCTCGGCAGTGATCAGCCCCTCCCGCAGCAGCGCGGACACCAGCTTCTCCGGAGCCGGGCGCATGAACTTGGCGGCGACCTCCGGCCGGGAGACCTTGGCGATCACCCGGTTGGCGACGACCGGCTCGCCTCGATCTCCCCGGACCAACCCCGCCAGGCGGTACCGCACGATGCTCGGCGTGAGGTCCATGAACGCCGACGCTTCCACGCATCGCACCCCGTGCTGGAGGTAGAGCTCGACGGTGCCGCGCTCCAGGGCGTCCTCGCTCGGGCTGTGGATCAGGTTGGCGGCGAACGGTTTTCCGGGGATCTCCCGCGCGAACCTGCGCAGAGCGGTGTCGATCCGGTCCGGCAGCAGACCGGCCGAACCGAACGAACCGAGGAATCCAGCCCGTGCCATCGCGATGACGAGTTCCTCGGACGCGACGCCGTTGGCCATCGCACCGCTCATGCAGGCGAAGCTCACGCCGTGGTGGGCGCGGAACCGGGCCGATCCCAGCCGCTGCGGCGGCAGCGGTCCGACCGCGGCGAGGATCCGCGCGCCCGGCTGCGGCTGCTCGTTGGTGACGCCGATCCCCCGCTCGGTCTCCACCGCGAAGCACGGCGACTCCAACCGGTTCAGGACGCCGCGAATGCCGTCGGGCTCGGTGCGCACACCGTGCACCGGATGCACAGCAGCCGAGCCGTTCGCCGTGATCGACATCAGGACCCCTCCACATCGGACGCCCGCCGTGCTTCCACCGCGACCCCGCCGAGCTGGTAGATCCGCAGCCCGGACTTCCAGACGCTCGCGTCGGCGATCACCACCACCCGGTCGGCCTCGCGGCGGATCTCGGTGACGTGCGCCTCGAACGACATCTCCGGGTCGGTCCGCGAGACCTGCCCGCGGTACTTCCAGGTCAGCTCGACGTCGGTGGCCATCGCGAAGGCGGCGGCCCCCAGGTCGTCGGCCAGCCCCTCGTCGATCACGAACACCTGCAGCGCCTGGATGATCGACTCCACGCCCAGCGAGCCCGGCATCACCGGATCCAGGTGGAAGTGGCAGTCGAAGTACCAGTCGGCCGGGTCGATCCGCCGCTGACCGCGCACGTAGCCCAGGCCGTGCCGGCCGCCGTCGGCCACGACGTCGACCGAATCCACCAGCCGCAGGTGCCCGTCGGCCAGCCGCAGGCCGGTGCCGGGCTGCGGCTGGAACCACCGGTCGTCGGAGCGCACCGGCAGGGTGCGGACCCGGCTCGGCTCGACCTCCTGCGCCTCCAGCCAGCTCGGCACGTGCTCACCGCCGTCGAGCCCGACCTGGTTCGCCAGCGCCTGCTCGCTGAAGTAGCCGTAGGTGGACTCGCCGACGTAGCAGGTCCGGCCGTCGACTTCGAGGGTGTACCGGAAGCTCTGGATGATCGCGCCCGGCATGGCGTGGCTGGACAGCAGCACGGACTCCTGCCGGATCGTCCGGTCCCGCAGGTCGACGTCGGCGACCAGCGTGGCCTTGCCGTCGAGGTTGCGGATGCCGTAGTCGGTGCCCGGATCGCGCAGCGTCGGGCCCAGGTAGTAGCCGAGCAGGATGGCCGACTGCAGCGAGGTCTCCATGAACACGCAGTTCGGCATGTGCGGGGAGGAGTTCTCGGTGAAGTACCAGTCCTCCCCTGGCGCGTCGTACTCGGTCACCAGCTTCGCGCCGGGTTTCAGGACTCCCCGGGTGCCCTCCAGCCGCAGCATGCGGTCGGTGAACAGGAAGTCGCCGTTGGGGATGTAGGGGGCGCGGCGACCGCGGTAGATCTCGAACTCCGGTCCCATCGCGGTGGCCAGGTCGCCCTTGGCGGCGTGCGCGGCGTGGAACTCGTTCATGATGACCGGCTCGCCGTGGTGGTTGCGGCGGCCGAGGAACGGCGGGATCCCGCCGCGTTCCGGCCGGTACGGGGTGCCCGGCTTCTCCCGCACCTGGATGCCGAAGTCGTTCATCACCATGATCGGCTTGTCGCCCTGGTAGACCGTGATGTCGGCGATCACGGTGGGCCGCGGCAGCAGGGTGATCTCGGTGATCTCGGCGTGGTACCGGATGTTCGGCGTTCCGGGCGTCACCTGGCTGCGGACCTTGAACTCGGTGCGCAGCTCCGGGACGGGTTGGAACTCGGCGTCCGGGAACACCAGGTGCAGGCCCAGGTACATGGCGAACACCTGGAGCAGCTGGGTGCCGCCCTCGCCGATCAGCGACCCCGGCAGCACCGGGTCGCCGACGAAGTGGCACCGGAAGAACCAGTCGTCCGGGTCGATGTGCTGCACCGCTTCCAGTTCGCCGAGCCCGCACGGGCCGCCGAGCCGGTCGATGCGCACGACCTCGTCGATCATGCTCATGGCTTCGCCGGGCAACCGCACCGACGGGTTGCACCCGTCGGCGCGCTGGTCCCACGCCGCGCCGAAGACACCAGCGAGATCCCCGGCCGCCAGCTTCGCCAGGTCCTCTTTGGACAGCTGGGTCCGGTCGGTGCGGGCCAGCGGTTTGAACCGCCGCCGCACCGGCTCACCGCGGCGCGTCCTGGTCGGGTCCGGCATCATCACGCCCGGGGAGGCCGCCAGTTCTTCGTCGGTGAAGAACCCGCCGCAGCCGTCCATCAGCTCCAGGATCAGCTCGCCGTCCGCGTAGCAGCGGTAGCTGAAGAAGAAGATCAGCCGCTCGTCGTTCCAGACCATGCGGTCGATGGAGATGTCGTAGCGCAGCGTCTGCCCCTCGCGCGGCAGGTCGCCGTGGAACACCATCGCGCTGTCCAGCAGCCGGTACTTCCGGGTACCGCCGTGCCGCAGGTCGACACCCAGGTAGGACGCCAGCAGCAGCACGCACTGGCCCGCCTCAACGGTCACCACGCCGGGAACCTGACCGTCGACGGTGAACCACGCGCCGGCCGGGACGTCGTACTCGGTGCTGATCTTCGGCGTCCCGGACTTCTCCAGCGCGACGACCCGCGTGGTGAACAGGAACGGCGGTGCGGGCAGCCGCACGCGGCGCGGGAGGGCGTCGATCTCGGCGGCCCACGGGCCGAACACCGCGGCCACGTCGCCCTCGGCGAACTCGACCAGGTCGCGCTCGTCCCACAGCACGTTCGGCTCGTCGACCGGTGGCTCTGCCAACCGGGCCAAGGCGATCTGCTGCATGGTGGCCTGCGTGCGCAGCACCGCCTGGTGGGCTTGCGCGATGGTGCTGGACAGCACGGCCAACGGCCGCACCTCGCGCTGCTCGGACACCGCAGGCGCAACGGCTGGGATCGCGAGTTCGCTGCTCGGCAACGGCTTCCCGGGGTCCTCCGCCGGTCGTGAGTGGTTCGGGGTGCCATCACGCCCCGAACCGCTCACGACTGCGGCCTCGGGCTCGCCCAAGCTCGGCACGAAGGGCACCAACGGCCCGCCGTCGAACTCGATCCGCTCCGACGGCGGCTCGGGGGCCTGCTCTCCCCCGGCTCCAGCCAGTGCGGCGACCGCGCCCCGGCGCACGCGCTCCGCGCCCGGGTCCGCCCACCGCACGGTTTGCACCAGCCGGCGCTCGGGCGCCTCCGGCACGCCGAGCAGCCGGGTCATGTCGATCCGCATGCCGTGGCTGATCAGCCTGGCCAGCGCCATCGGCAGCGCGGTTCCGGTCGACATGCCGCGGCGGTCGATCGACACCGCCAGGTGCGGCTGCGAGCCGAGGGTCTGGCCGATCCAGCGCGTGCAAGTCGCGTTCGGCCCGACTTCGACGAAGAACCGGAACCCTCGGTCGTAGGCGACGCGGGTGAGCCGCTCGAAGTCGAGCGTTCGGCTCAGCGTCGCGGAAACCCGCCCGGCCAGGCCGGAGGTGTCGTCGGTGTCGACGTCCCCGTAGTCGTAGGCGGTCAGCAGTTCGACCCCGGCCGGCGGGGTGCCCAGCGGGTAGTCGGCCAGCGAGGTCAGCTCCGGCATGGCGGGGTCCACCAGCGAGCAGTGCAGCACGTGGTTGGCCGGGGCCTTGGCGGACTGGCAGCCGACCCGCGCGATCAGTTCGCGGCATACCTCCGGCGCGCCCGCGACGACCACTTCTCCCGGCGCGTTGACGTGCGTGAGGAACACCCGCTCGAGGCCCCGCATCGCCTCGCGCACCCGGTCCGCACCCGCGAGCAGGACGTGCGTGGACCACAACGCCTGGTCCGGGACGTCGTCGGGCACGCCCCAGGTCTCGCGCACCATGCGCTTCGGCCCGACCAGCTCCTGCTGGAACAGCTGGGTGCTCATGATCGCCGCGTCGTTGGCGGGCGAGTTCTGCCAGACGCCGGTGGCCGCGAGCATGCTGCCCTCGCCCAGGCTGTACCCGAAGGCCCCGTCCGGCTCGATGCCGAGCACGTCCCGCAGCACCTGGGTGTGCACGACGGCGAGATTGCTCCCGGCGATGAGCATGGAGGGCGTGTCGTCGAGCAGGTCGGCCTCGTGCCGCAGCAACGCCCGCCGGTCCAGGCCGCCGACCGCCCGGGGGTACAGGGCCCGGTGCCGGAACCGGTGCGCAGGCTCTTCGGCGTTCTCCTCGAACAGCGCCAGGGTTTCCGGGAATAGCCGGAAGAGGTCCCGCGCGACGCCGGGGTACGCGGTGAACGCACCCGGGTAGACGAAGGCGATCCGCCCGGGGCCGATCGGGCGTGCCGTGCAGAAGCTGCCGGACGGGGTCGCCCACTCGCCGCCCTCGGCGACCGTCTGCGGCAAGCCCCGCTGCGCCGCTTCGAGCTCGACCCGCATGCCGGCTTCGTCCATCGCCACCAGGACGGCGGTGCAGCGCGCGGGCTGACGGTCCGACCAGCGCTCCCCCGCCAAGGCGCGGAGGTCCCGGCCGGAGTCCAGTTCGGCCAGGCACTCGCGTGCCTGCTCGGCGAGCTCCTCGCCGTCGTCGCCGTCCAGCGGCAGCAGCACGGCTCCGATGCCTTCGTCCCACGTCACCTGATGCGTCGCACCGGCGGTGTCCGCGCTGGCGACCACCACGTGGGCAGCGCTCCCGGTGTCGGTGGAGCTGATCGCCGCGTACCTCGGCCGGTCCTGGTGCCGGCTCAGCCACGGCTGCGGTGCCTCCAGGCGGCAGAACGGCGCACCGTCCAATTCGGACAGATCGGCGCCGTCGAAGGGGGTCGGCGGCAGGTCGGCGCGGTAGTGGCACAGGGCGACCTTGACCAGGGACAGCAATGCCGAGCACCGCTGCGTGTCGCTCACCAGCGGTGCCAGGCCGCCGACCGCGCAGGAGTGCGGGTCCTGCTCAGCGCGGTACGCGGTCGACAGCTGCCGCAATTCGAGCCGACGCGCTGCTTCGGTGCCACCGGCCAGTTCCAGGTAGTCGACGTCGGCCCCGGTCACACCGGCACCGGCGAGGGCCGCGCGCGCCGCGTCGGCACCGGCGTCGGTGCCGTGCCGCAGCGCGACGGACTCGATCGTCGCGTAAGCACGCGCCAGATCATCGGCCCTGGTGAGCACCACCGCGGCGGCGCCGTCGCCGAGCGGCGCGAGCTCGACGCCGTCCTCAGCCGCGAGCCGCGACCGGGCCAGCGTGTTCTCCATCCCCCCGGCCAGGTCGACACCGCCGACCACGACCTTCTCGATGCTGGGGTCCAGCAGCAGCAGACCGGCCACTTCGAGCGCGGCGGCGCCTGCCGTGCCGTCGGAGGAGATCGTGAAGGAGGGGCCGCTGAAGTTCCGGGACGCCGAGATCCGGCTGGCCATGATGTTGCCGATGTAGCTCAGCACCTCGTTGGCGCCGAGCGGATCGTGCACCGCGTCGCGGACCGCCGCCACCAGCTGGTCCAGCGCATCGGCCCCGAGCCGGACCCCGGCGCGATCGCATTCCGCGCGCACGTGCGCACCGATGTCGAAGCGGGCCCGGTGCTGGTGGGCCCGCGGCTCCATCTCCATCGCGACGACCACCGCGACCCGCGCGGGCGGTTCCGTCCGGGCGCCGGGCGGGACCGCCGGGAGACCGGCGTCGAGCAGTGCCGCCTCCATCGCTTGGAACAGGGCCAGGTGTTGCGGGTTCGAACCGGCGAGTTCGGCGGGCAGCAGCCGGTAGGCCCGCGGATCGACCTCGATGCGCTCCAGGTAGCCACCGACCGGCGCTGGCTGCAGGTCCGCGTACCAGCGGCCCTCCGGCAGCGATCGCAGGACCGGCTCGCCCGAGCGGACGACGCGTTCGAGCGCGTCGACGTCGTCGACATCGCCCACCTTGACCCCGACGCCGGTCACCGCCATCCGCGGGATCCGCACCTCGGCGGTCGGCGGTTGTTCCGCAGGCGCTTCGGAAAGCACCACGTGCGCATTGGCCCCGCCGAAGCCGAAGCTGGACACGCCCACCCGGCGCGGCCCGTCGGTCGGCCAGGCGCGTTCTTCGCGCACGACGCGCTCGGCCGCCGGTTCACCGCCCTCCGGCGACAACGGCTGCCCCACGCCCGGAGTGGCCGGGATGATGCCGTGCCGCATCGCCATGATGGCCTTCACCACGCTCGCCAGTCCGGCCGCGCTGAGCAGGTGTCCGACGTTGCCCTTCATCGAGCCGAGCAGCGGCGGGCCGCCGTGGTCGGCGAAGAACTCGGCCAGCCCGACCAGTTCCGTGCCATCGCCGAGCGGAGTTCCGGTGGCGTGGCACTCGACGTAGTCGACGGTGGCTGGATCGATGTCGCGGTAGGCCTGCCGGTACGCCTCCAGGTGCCCGGCCTTGTTCGGCACGAGCAGGTGCTTGCCCGCGCCGTCGTTGCCGAGGCCGATGGCGTCGATCACGGCGTGCACCCGGTCGCCGTCCCGCAACGCGTCGGAAAGCCGCTTGAGCACGAACATCCCGGCGCCCTGCCCGACGATGATCCCGGCGGAGCGCTCGTCGAACGGCTGGCTGACCTCGCCGTCGGTCGCGAGCGCCTGGAGGTCCGAGAACGCCAGGTGCAGCGTCACCGAGTCCGGCGCGCACACGGCACCGGCGAGCATCACGTCGGCGTTGCCGGTGGCGAGCTGGTCCCTGGCCACCGCCAGCCCGTAGAGCGCGGACGCGCAGGCGGCGTCCAGTGCGAGCCGCGGACCCCGGAGCCCCAGCGCGTCGCCGATCACCCCGGTGGGCAGGCCGGACGGCCAGATGTTGCCGGCGGCGACGTCCTGTTCGGCGGGGGCCGGTGGGACTTCCAGTCCGGCAGCGCGCAGGCCGTCGTTCACCGCCTGCCGCACCAGCGGCACCGCGAGCCGGGTGGACAGCTCGGTGGGGAACGAGTAGTTGCCGAGCACGAACCCGGTGCGAGCGGGCAGCGCGGCGACGTCCAGTCCGGCGTCGGCCAGCGCACGACGCGCGGTGTGCAGCGGCCAGCGCACGACGCGATCCATCCCGGCGAGGTCCTCGGCCGGGATGCCCAGACCGGTCAGGTCGATCTCGGGCTCGCGGACGAATCCGCCGACGGTGGACGTGATGTGGTGGCTCGGGTCGCCCCAGCCGCCGGGGACCGCCGCGCCGTCCCCGAAGTGCTCCGGGCCGCCGTCGGACCGGTGATCGGCCTCGTTGCGCAGGCACGTCCACAGCTCGTCGGGGCTCTCCGCCCCGGGGACGAGGCAGGACATGCCGACGATCGCGATCGGAGTGTTGATCATGGACGTAGCTCCGCATTCGGCTCGGCTGGACCGGCCGGGAGTTGCGGTCTCGACCGCGGCTCCCGGTCCGGTCCCATGTGGACGGATGTGCGCGCTGGAACAGCTCCGCTAGCTGGCGACGACCGAGACCACCGCCTCCGGCTGGTCGGCCGCGAAGTGGTCGACGACGATCTGGACGCCGGTGTCGACCGGGATCGGCTCCAGGCCCCGTTCCCGGAACATCCGCGCCAGTTCCGGGGTCACCATGCCGCCGGCCCACGGACCCCAGTTCAGCGAGGCCACGTTGGCCGCAGGCAGGTCGCGGGACAGCGTGCAGGCCAGCCGGTTCAACGACTCGTTGGCCATCGCGTAGTCGGACTGCCCGCGGTTGCCGAAGAACCCGGCCACCGAGGAGAACAGCAGCACGTGGCGGATCCGGTCCTGGTCCACCGCGCGGAGCAACGAACGCAGCCCGGACAGCTTCGGCGCGAACACCGCGTCGACGTCCGCTGCGGTCTTGTCCACGAGCAACCGATCGGAGAGCGCGCCCGCACCGTGCACGACACCGGTGATCCGGTCGCGGTGCTCGGCGAGCGCCGCGCTGACGGCATCGGAGTCGGCGACATCAACGGTCAGGTACTCGACGAACGCTCCCGCCTCCCGGACGGCGCTCAGCGTACGGCGGATCTCGCGCTGTGCCACGAGCTTTTGGTACACCGGCTGCACATCGCGCGGCGTCGGTTTGCCGCCGTCCTCCCGCAGCCGCGCCGCGATCGCCGCCTTCAGCTGGGATTCCGGGACACCGCTGGCCCAGGTCGGCTCGTCCGCGTCGAGCGGAGTGCGGCCGAGCAGCAGCAGACCGGTGCCGAAGCGGCGGGCCAAGCCGATCGCGCATTCGGCCGTCACGCCTCGCCCGCCACCGGAGACCACCAGGAGGTCGTCGGGTCCCGGCGGCGCGATCGGCGCGCACGCGGGAAGTTCCGGGTCCGCGCCGGGCTCCGAACCGCGCACGACGGTCCTGCGGACACCCTCGGCGTCGTAGCCGACCTGGTGCAGCCCTCTGTCCACATCGGACAGATCGGCCAATACCAGCTCGACGCACCGCTGCGCGGCGAGGTCCGGGTGCAGGTCGATCGCGCGGCAGAAGACCGCGGGAGCCTCCGCCGCTAAGGTCTTGACCAGACCCGGCAGCCCGCCGGTCACCGCGCTCTCGAGGTCCACCCCGGAGTACCCGAGGATCCCGTCCAGGCGGGTCACCGCGACGAAAGCCGCCCGCGCGTCCGCAGCGGTGCGCTCCAGCCCCGGTTGCACATCACCGGCCAGCAGGAGCGCGTCGCGCAGCGCACCGGCCGCCGAGTCCCAGTCCGGCGCTGCCTCGTCGGCCACCCACAGGACGAGGTCGAGGTCCTCGCGAGGAGCCGATCCGTCCTGCACGACCCACCCGGCACCGCGCAGCCGGGACGCGAGCGCGTCCGCGAAGGCGCTGGTGCTCCCAGCGATCACCGCGGTGGGGCGGTCCCGGTACGGCGACCCGGCCGGCTCGGGCATCGAGAGCCGGGACAACCTCGCGGGCAGCTGCCAGATCAGGCTTTTGGGGCCGCGGCCACCTCCTCGGCCGGGCCGCCCGGCGCGGTCTCCCCGGCCAGGAATCCGACGATGTCGCCGAGGGTGCGCAGCTCGCCCAGCATCTCCGGGCTGGGCTCCCGCACGTTCGGGAACCGCTCGCCCAGCACGCCCATGATCTCCACCCGCTTGATCGAGTCGATGCCCAGGTCGGACTCGACGTCCATGGTGAGGTCGAGCATGTCGCTGGGGTAGCCGGTCTTCTCCGCGACCACCGCGAGCACCGCGTCGCGCACGGCATCGCGATCCAGCGCCGGAGCAGCCGGGGCCGGTTCCGGTGCGGCCGGCGGTCCGGCCGGTTCCGGTTGCCGACCGATCTCGGCGGGCGCCGCGGGTTCCGGCTGCCCGCCCAGCAACGCCACCGCGCCGTTCCCGTCGGCCGCAGGCGGCGTCTCGAGGTGCGCGGTCCACCGGAGCGGTTCCGGTGCGGGCGCCGGGTCGGCCGGAATCCACGACGTGGGCGCTGCGGACGGCAAGCCCGCCTCCAAGCGCGCCAGTTCACCCAGCACCTCGCTGGCCCGCTGGTGGCTCTGCCCGATGGACACGCCGTGCTGGGTCACAGCGCGGATCGCGTCGAGAACCGAGTCCCGCACCGAGCCCTCGGCCTCGCGCGCCAGCAGACCGCTGAGCTGGTGCGCGATGGCGAGCTGGCTGTCCAGGTAGACGCGGTGGCTGTCGAGGTGGTCGGCGGCGATCGGGCCTGCGGCGTACCTGGGCGCCGCACCGTTCCCGTTCGACGAACCGCTGCCGTTGGTCAGCGGCTGGGGGCTCGGCTGCGCGGCGGGGGGTTCGGCGTGGTCGACGCGGTAGCCGTTCTCCAGCGCCTCCTGGTAGTTGCGACGGCGCTCTTCCGGCACGTAGTTGACTCCGTTCAGCGGGATGCTCATCTTCTTCTCCGACTCCTCCGGCGCGGGCTCGGCGGCAAAGCGGTTCAATCCGGTCAGCGGCACCCCCAGCACGGTCAGCCTGGCGGCCAGCTGCTTGAGCGCGCGGTCCCCGTCCCGGCCCGGACCGGGGTCCGCGGCGAGCACGATCACGTCCGGGCGGTCCGCCAAGGTCCGCCGGACGAGCCCGGACAGCGCGGACTTCGGCCCGAACTCGACGAAGACCCGGAACCCGTCGGCGTACATCTGCTCGACGGACGGCCCGAACTGCACGGGTTCGGCGAGCTGCTGCACCAGGACGCGCCGGTTCTCGCTGCTGTCGTCGCGGTATCCGGCGCCCGCGGTGTTCGCGTACACCGGGATCTTCGGTGGCAGCACGCTCACTTCGGCCGCGGCGGCACCGAACTCCTCCAGGGCGTGCGCCACGTGCTTCGTGTGGAACGCGGCCGCGACCGGCAGCGGGGACGCCGACACGCCCGCGGACCGGCACTCCGCGACGAACTCCCGCACGGCCTCGGTCGCCCCGCCGACCACCACCTGGTCCGGCGCGTTGACGTTGCACACCACGACGTCGTCGCGATCGCCCAGCAGCTCCTCGACCTGCGCCGTCGTCGCGCTGATCGCCGCCATGCCGCCGGGGTCGGCGTCGGGATCCGGCAGGCGGGCCATCGACCGGCCCCGCGCACCGGCCAGCGAGTAGAACTCCGCGTCGGAGAGGCTGCCGGCCGCCCAGAGCGCGGTGAGCTCACCGAAGCTGTGGCCGAGCGCGCCGTCCGGGGCGAAGCCGGAGTCCGCGAGGTACCGGTACTGCCCCGCTGCGAGAGCACCGATGGCGAGCTGGGCATTCTCGGTGCGCCGCAACGCTTCCTCGCGCGCAGGGCGCTCAGCGTCGTCGAACGCCGGCGGCGGGAAGACGACCCTGCCGAGGGGAACCGGGCCCTCGTGCGCGGCGGCGGCGCTGTCGAACGCGGCCCGCACCGGAGGCGTCGACATGGCGGTGGCAGCCCCCATCCCGACGTACTGGCTGCCCTGGCCCGCGAACATCGCGGCGACCTTGCCGTCCCGCAACTGCGCTGCGCGCCGGTAGTACGCCCCGCCGGGGAGCTCGAAGTCATCCGAGTCAGGAGCCCCGCGCAGCCGCTCGGCCGCGGCGTCGCGCAGTTCGGCGCATTCCTCGGGTGACGCCGCAACCACTGCCAGCCGGCAGTTCTCAGCGGGTATCGGCCCGGACACCGGCTCGGCACCGCTGTCGAGCAACGCCAGCAACTCCGCCGGGTTCTCGGCGTGCCAGGTGTGCACCTGCGCCACCGGGTGCAGCACCTCGCGCTCGTCGTCGCCGGAGAGGTGCTCCTCGAGCACGCAGTGGAAGTTGGTGCCCCCGAACCCGAAGGCCGACACCGCCGCGCGCCGGACCGGCCGGGCCGGATCCACCACCCAGGGCCTGGTCTGCGTGTTGACGTAGAACGGCGAGGACTCCAGCTCGGCGGCGGCGCGCGGCGCGTCCACGTTGATCGTCGGGGGCAGCACCTTGTGGTGCAGCGCCAACGCCACCTTGATCAGGCTGGCCGCGCCCGCGGCGCCCTTGGTGTGGCCGATCTGGGACTTCACCGATCCGACCGCGGCGAACTGCCGCTCGTCGGTGGCCTCGCCGAACACCTCCCCCAGCGCCTTGAGCTCGGTCAGGTCGCCGACCGAGGTGCCGGTGGCGTGGCATTCGAGCAGCCCGATCTGCTCCGGCCCGAAACCGGCCTCCGCGTAGGCCCGGCGCAGCGCCGTGGCCTGGCCGTCGGCGCGCGGGGCGTAAATGCTCTTGAACCGGCCGTCGCTGGAGCTGCCGACCCCGCGCAGCACGCCGTAGATCCGGTCGCCGTCGCGCTCGGCATCGGCCAGCCGCTTCAGCGCGAGCATCCCGATGCCCTCGCCGATGAGCGTGCCGTCCGCGGACTCGTCGAACGGGCGGACCACCCCGTTCCGGGAGAACGCCGGGGTTTTCGAGAAGCACATGTACATCAGGATGGTGTTCTCGGCGTCGCAGCCGCCCGTGATCATCAGGTCGGCGCGGCCGGTGGCGAGCTCACCGATGGCCATGTGCAGCGCGGCGAGCGAACTGGCGCAGGCGGCGTCCACCGTGCAGTTGGTGCCGCCCAGGTCGAACCGGTTCGCGATGCGCCCGGCGACCACGTTGCCGAGCATGCCGGGGAACGAGTTCTCCTGCCACGGCGCCAACGCCATCACGAACTTCTTCGCGATCTCGTCCGCGTCCCGCTCGCTGAGCCCGCAGGACCGCACCACTTCCTTCAGCCGCGGGGTCTGCAACCGCAGCGCGAGCGGCTGGGTGAGCGAGTTGGCGCCGGTCACCCCGAGGATCACCCCGGTGCGCGACGAGTCGTACCAGGGCGAGCCGTGCACGTCGGCGTCCTGCAACGTCTGCTTGGCCACCACGAGGCTGAGCAGCTGCAGGATGTCGGTGACCTCGAGGACGTTCGGCGGCAGGCCGAACTCCATCGGATCGAAGTCCACTGTGGGCACGAACCCGCCGCGCCGGGCGTAGGTCTTGTCCGGCGCGGTGGGGTCCGGGTCGTAGTGGTCCTCGATCCGCCAGTGGGTCTCCGGCACGTCCCGGATGCAGTCCCTGGCTTCGACGACGTTCGCCCAGAACTGGCGGAGGTCGGCCGCTTCCGGGAACAGGGATCCGAGCCCGACGATCGCGATGTCGGTCGGCCGGGAGTTCGCAGCTTCTCGGTCGGTCGTTGTCATCCTCGGCCTCCCGTGTGGATTCTGGTCTGGCTTGGTGCGCGCGGGGGTGCGACGGCTCAGGCGTCGGATTCGGCCAGGCGCAAGCGGTACCGCGCGATGGCGTCCACGTGCGCCAGCGCGACCGGGTCGCGCAGCATCGAGTAGTGGTCGCCCCGGCAGGTGCGCACCGAGACGCCGGGATCGATCTCGTCCCACCCCACCGCCGGTTCCGAGCCGAACAGGCTGTGCTCCGGGCGGATCAGGGTGAACGGCACGCGCGGCGGTGCCGGCTGGTACGAGGAAACGATGCGGTTGTTGCGGCGGACGACGTTCAGGTAGCCCTCGAACAGCTTCCGGGCACCCGCGAGGGAGGCGCCCGGCAGCAGCGGCCCGCGCTCCGTCTCGATGCCCAGGACCAGTTCCAGGCCGGCGTCGGCGTCGAGCCCGGCGAAGGTCTCCCGGGACGCCGGAGCGGTGGTCTCGTGCCGCGCCGCCAGGTACGTCGTGAACCACAGCAGTTCGAGGTCGAGCGGCACCTCGTCGTCCGGCCACGAGTACTCCGCCACCGGGGCGGGGGTGTCCAGGACGACGAGCCCCGCGGGCAGTTCCTCGTCGGCCAGCTCCGAGGTCAGCGCGTACGCGATGATCCCGCCCAGCGACCAGCCGACCAGCAACCAGTCGCCGCTGACCAGGTCGCGCTCGCGGAGCCCGGCGGCGACGTGCGCCGCGATCTCCGGGATGCGCACCTTCGGCGGTTCGCCGGTGAACGCCGGCCTGGCGTACTCCTCGACCGCGTCCAGGTCGACCACGCACGTCGAGACCGCAGAAGGCATGGCGGCGATGAGTTCTTCGTGCGCGGCGGCCGGCGCGAGACCGGGGTACACGACCACGATCCGCGGCCCGCCTCCCGCGCCCGCCGACGCGCTGATCAGCTCGATGCTCGCATTACGGTGCGCCATCGAGCGAGCTCCTCTCGACGATGTGCGCGGCCAGCTCGGCGATCGTGGGGTGGTACCACATCGCGGTCGTCTCCAGCTCGAAGCCCAGCCACTTCTCCAGCTCCCCGGCGAGCACCAGGGCATCGGCGGAGTCCACCCCGAACTCGTCGAAGTACTTGTGCACGTCGACCTGGTCCGGGGTGGTCTCCAGGCGCGCCGCGACCTGCGCGACGATCCACTCCTGCACCGACTCGACGGTCAACCCTGCGGACGCATTCGTCGTCTCGGACAACTTCAACTCCTCGGTCGGGGCGCGGTTACCGCGGCTCGCTGCTTCCGGCGGACATGTTGCGGTGGATCGACTTCGCGGCCTCGTAACCGGAGTCGAACGCCGATTCGTGGCCGCCGACCGCGTCCGGACCGACGCCGCGGGCGGCCAGGTAGGAGCCGGCGAACTTGATCCGCGAGTTCTCCTGGATCTTCGGGACCCGGGCCAGGCTCCGCTTCGCCTCCATGGTGAAGATCGGGTGGCGGAAGTCGACCTCGGTGATCACCTTCTCGGCCGGCAGCTCCAGCGGGCAGTCGACGCTGACGAAGTAGTCGTTCTCGCTGGTGAAGTTCTGCACCTGGTTCAGGTAGTAGGAAGCCCAGGTGTCGAGCGCACCGCTGTCCGCGTCGCGCACCCGCCGCTTGCAGTTCCAGCTGCGCCACTTGCCGCGGTCTTCGGGCATGACCACCGGGTCGGTGTGCAGCACCGCGTGCGTCGGCGAGTACTTGATCGACTCGAGCGCCCGCTGCTCCTGCGTC
Organism: Saccharopolyspora sp. NPDC002686; assembly: GCF_040295745.1. Taxonomy (NCBI): domain Bacteria; kingdom Bacillati; phylum Actinomycetota; class Actinomycetes; order Pseudonocardiales; family Pseudonocardiaceae; genus Saccharopolyspora; species Saccharopolyspora sp. NPDC002686. The sequence goes on along the minus strand of NZ_JBEOVY010000014.1, from coordinate 24,348 downwards.
GGGTTCTCCAGCAGCGCCATCGAATCGTCGGCGTGCGTGGCGAGCACGACGTAGTCGAACTCCTCGGCCCCGGCCGCGGTGCGCACGACGACCCCGTCGGCCCGCTGCTCGACGCCGAGCACCGGCGTGCTCGGCCGGTAGTCCACGTTGTCCGATGTCATCACGTCCAGGGCCCGGCGGACGTAGTTGGCGCTGCCGCCCTCCACGCAACGCCATTCCGCGGTCCGCCGCCCCTGCCACTCGAACCCGTGGCCGAGGAAGAAGGTGATGATGGTGTTCGCGGGCATGCCCCAGATCTCGTCCGGCGACACCGACCAGACCATCGACGACAGCAGCACGACGAAGCCGTACCGGAACGCGTCGGAGTACCCGCTCGTCTCCAGGTACTCTCCCAGCGAGATGTCCTCGCGGAGCCGCATGAAGTCCCGCGGCGCCGTGCGCCGGAACCGGTCGGCCTCCTTCCAGAGCTGGACGAAGTCCTCCGGGTAGCGCTCGCGGACCTGTTCCTCGGGCAATTCGAGGTCGTCCGAAACGTAGGCGAACCCGCTGTCGTGATCGGCGAAGCTGAATCGACCGAGATGACCCGTGGTCGCGACTCCCAACTCCACCAGGAACTTGGAGAAACGCGGGTACGAAAATTCGTTGTAAACGATGAACGCCATATCCAGACCGCGTTCCGCGCCGTTGTCGTCAACGGTGACGGTCAGCGCGTGTCCGCCCGCTTCGGCACTCGACTCGAATAGCGTCACCGGCGCCTTACTGCGAACGTTGTAAGCGGCCGACAGACCAGCGGCTCCAGCTCCCACAACCGCAACTCGATGCTTCACACCAAACACGCTCCGAATCGTTGGTGGCCATCTGCGAGCATCCCCAGGTTCGCCAGTTTATCCAGCTGCGCAGGAGCAACAATTTCACCATCGATGCACGGCAGAACACATCGAAAGATGTATCGACAAGACGGATCCAGACAATCGGCGCACGCCGCCGACGACCCGTCCACCGCATTTTCGGCGACCGGGACCACCGCGGACTTCCCGGCGCACAACCGCAGATCCCCCAGGCGGCGGCAGTCCCGTGGACCGTTCGGCACAACCACCCGCGGGAGAGGTGCGCATTCGGAGCACGCACGCGATCGGGACAATCACGGGAATTGGTGGATAACATGGCGCTAATCCACGCCGCGGCCGGGACGAATGCTCGGGAAACCGCGCGCGGCCGCAAGAATCCGTCACATGCCGCACCTTCGGGTCTATGGTGGTGATCGATCAGGGGCACATGGGGGACACCGCACGGGAGTTTCACTTTGTTGAACGAAAACACCGAGTGCTTAGACCACGACGCAGGCCACTTAGACCGGAGCGCGGTCAACGCGAAGCGAACCGCGGCTCTTGCGCCCGTTTATCCACTGGATCGCAATCCGAACGTTATTGCACCACTCCCCCCGTCGCCGAGTTCCCCGATACGCGTCGTCGTGGTGAGCAGCCTGGGCGTAATCCGAGACGCGCTCACCCTGATGCTCGGCGCCCACCAGAGCATCGTGGTGGTGGGCCGCGCGAACGGCGGGGAGTCGGCGATCGAGCTGACGAAGCAGCTCCGCCCCGACGTCGTCGTCTCGTGCTACGGGGTCGACTCCGGCGACATCTCCCAGCTGGTCAACATGACCGTCGACGCCAACCGCGTTCGGGTCGTCGTGCTGGTGTCCCCGACCGAGGACACCCGGGGGCAGCACGCGCTGCTCGCCAGCGGGGTGTTCGCGCTGCTGGACACGAGCGCCACCGGCACCGACCTGATCTCCTCGATCTGCTCGGCCGCGACCATGGGCGACAGCATGGTGACCTTCATGCCGCAGACCATGGTCAACCAGCTCAGCATCGCCGATCACGACTCGGTCCTCTCGCCGCGCCAGCAGGAAGTGCTGCTGCACGTCGCAAAAGGACTCAGCAACCGGCAGATCAGCTCCCAGCTCGGCCTCACCGAGGGAACCGTCAAGCGGCACCTGGCCAACATCTACGCCAAGCTGAACGTCCGCTCCCGCACGGAAGCGATCCACCGGGCGCTGACCGACAAGCTGATCAACGCGCAAGCGATCACCAGCAACGGCGATTGACCCGCCGGCGCCCACCGCCGGTCAGCTCGCCAAAAGCGCCCGCCGCGCCGGGAAAAGTTGAAGCACAACGACTTCCCGATGGGCATCCCTCCTCGTCGCGACCACCAGCACAACCAGAACACTGTTATAAAACACCGTTACGGCACGCCTTGTCAAGAGCTCGTCCACTGCGCTCCAGCGCCGCCGCCAGGAACATCCACAGTGGAGCGTCGACGGTGGGACGATGCGCGCACCCGGTTCTGGGTGCACGTCGAAAACCCCGTAACGCCAACCACCTGCGATACACTGCGGGCGTGGTCCGCCCCAAAACTCATGACGAAGCACTCCGCCGCACGCTGATCGAACTGGCCGCCACGGTGGTGTTCGAGAGCGGTGTGAAGGCGCTGAGCCTGCGGCGGCTGGCGACGGACGCGGGCACCTCCACCACGGCGATCTACTCGCTGTTCGGCAACAAGGCCGGCCTCCTCGACAGCGTCTACCGGGACGCCGCCAAGCAGTTCGCCGCCCGGCTGGCCCTGGTGGACACCACCGACGATCCCGCGGCCGACGTGGTCAAGCTCGGACTGGCCTACCGCGAGCACGCGCTGGCCAATCCGCACCTGTACGCCGTCATGTTCAGCGACCGGTTCGTCGAGCTCGACCTCTCGGCCGAGCAGAAGGACGCGGGCGCGGAGACCTTCGAGCCGCTGGTCGAGGCCGTCCGCCGGGCGCAGGCCAGCGGCCAGTTCGCACCCGCGCCCACCGAGCACATCGCCTTGTCCTGCTGGGCGATGGCGCACGGCCTGGTGTCGCTGGAGCTCTCCGGGGCGATCCCGCCCGGCCTCGACATCGCCGCGAGCTACGAAGATGCGCTCCGCAGCGTCGTCATCGGCTGGAGCCGCTGAACGAGTCTGGCACCGCGAAACCCCTTCGCACGCACGGAAAGTCTGTCTTCGATTCTCGTTTTGCCCTTGATGCGCCGCCGCGCAAAACGAGTGCGTCAGACAGGCACTAAGTCCTCGGCAGTCGCGACGGCCACCAGTTCCAGCGGCCGAGCAGGGTGGCTGCGGCCGGGACCACCAGGGTGCGGACCACGAAGGTGTCCAGCAGCAGTCCGACCCCGATGGTGAACCCGATCTGGGCGAGGGTGTCCACGCTGCCCGAGATGAGCGCGAACATGCTGACGGCGAAGATGATCCCGGCGGTGGTGATCACGCCTCCCGTGGCGGTCATCGCCCGCGCGATGCCCATGCGGCTGCCGTCGACGGCCTCCTCCCGGATCCGCGACATCAGCAGCATGTTGTAGTCCGCCCCCACCGCCACCAGGATGACGAAGGTGATCGCCTGCACGCTCCAGTCCAGGTCGACGCCCAGCAGGTGCTGCCAGAAGAGCACCGACAGCCCCATCGCCGCGGAGTAGGACAAGATCACTGACGCCAGCAGGTACAGCGGCGCCACGATGCTGCGCAGCAACAGCGCGAGAACCGCGAACACGGCCAGCAGGGCGATCAGCGCGAACTGCGCGAAGTCCGCATTGGACATTCGCGCCAAGTCCTGGTTCACCGAAGCCGCGCCGGTGTTCTCGACGGTGCTCCCGTCCAGCGAGGTGCCCTGCAACGCCCGCTGCACCGTCCGCACCACCTCGTCGGTGCGATCCATCGCGGCCTGCCCCAGCGGGTCGGAGTCGTGCAGCACCACCAGCCGCGCCGTCTTCCCGTCCTCGGCCAGGAACATCCCGCTGGCCAGGGCCATTCGCGGATCCTGCCAGGCGTTCGGCGGCAGGTAGAACCCGCCGACGTCCGGATCCCCCGCCTCCTGCCCCGCGGTCCGCAGGAAGTCCGCGGCCTGGCCGAGCCCGCGCTCCAGCTCCTGGATGGACTGCGTCATCGTCGTGGTCCCGTCGTGCAGCTGGTTCGCACCGTCGGCCGCGGCGTTCGCGTGGCCGGAGAGCTCCTCGGCCCCGCCCGCGACCTGGTCCGCGCCGCCGGACAGCTCGCCGAGCCGGTCCCGCAACGTCCGCTCGCCCTCGGCGAGCCGCTCGATCCCATCTCGCACCGAGGCGATACCGGTCTGCAGCTCGCCGATCCCGGAGGACAGCTCCCCGCTGCCGGAAGCCAGCTGCCGCGCGGCCTCGGCCGCCTTCCGCAGGCCGGGGAGCAGCTGGTCCCGCTCCGCGACGTAGATCTCGCCGATACCGCTGCGAGCCTGCGCGCACACCGGGTCGAGGGTGCACAGCTGATCGGCCCGCAACGCGTTGTAGGCCAGCTCCAAGCCGTTGACCGCCAACTCCGTTTGCTGGCTGGCCAGTTCCAGGCCGGTGGCCAGCTGATCCGCGCCCTCGGCGAGCCGGGCAGAACCGTCGTGGGCGCGGTCCGCCCCGTCGGCCACCGACCCCAGTCCTCCACCGGTCGCGTTCAACCCGTCCAGCAGCTGCTGCGCCCCGTCGATCGCGGAGCGCGCCCCGTCGGCGAGCTTGCCGCTGCCGATCGCGAGCTGACCGGCCCCGTCGGCCAACCGCCCGGTTCCGGTGGCGATCTGCTCGCTGCCGTCGACCAGGCGTCCGGTCTGCGCGTTGCCCTCGGCGAGCCGGCCCGTGGCCTCCCCGAGCCGGTCGCCGACCTGCCCCGCCTGCTGCCCCAGCGAAGCTTCGGTGATCGGCGTGCCGGTCGGCCGCGTCACGCCGCGCACCATCTGGACCCCGTCCACCTTGGCCGCGTTCGCGGCGGCCATCTCGAGCACCGCGAGGTCCCGCGGGTTGCGCATGTCGTGATCGGCGTTGATCAGCAGGTATTCCGGCAGCACCTCGGTGGCCGGGAAATGCCTGCCGAGCGCGTCGTACCCGAGATTGCTGTCGGTGGCGGCAGGCTGCACCTTCCGCTCGTCGTAGCTCAGCTGCGCGCCGGGGTAGAACGCGGCGAGCAGCCCGAGCACGACCAGGCCGACCAGCATGACCAGCCCCGGTCGACGCACAGTTCGGATGCTCGTCACGCGCCACCGGCGATTCCCGCTGCTGCGGCGCGGCAGCGCGAAACCGCGGGTCGCCGCGATCGCCAGCATCGCCGGGATCAGCGTCAGCCCCGCCACCAGCGTCACCGCCAAGCTCACGGCGATGGCCGGGCCGGTGGTGCTGAAGATGCTGACATCGGCGAAGGCCATGCCCGCGCACGCGGCCATCACCGTCACCGCGGACGCCGTGATCACGCCCGCCACCCGCCGGGTGGCCTCCGCGACGGCCTGCTCCGGGTCGACGCCGGCTCGCACCTGCTCGTGGAACCGGCTGACCAGGAACACGCCGTAGTCCGTGCCCGCACCGAGGACGACGGCCGTGAGCAGCGATGCGGTGAACGTGGAGATGTCGAAGAAGACCAAGCCGCACAACGCCGTGGTCGCGCGCGCGGTGGCCAACGACAGCCCGATCGCGGACAGCACGATCAGGGAGGTGAACAGCGACCGGTAGATCACCAGCAGGATGAGCAGGATCAGCACCACGGTGACGGCGGTGATGACGACCATGCTCCGCTCGATCTCGGCCTGCATGTCCGCGACCGTGGCGATCGGGCCGGTGACGTGCACGGACAGATCCGCCGGCCGCCCGTGCTGGCCGATCTCGCGGATGAACTCGATCTGCGCCGTGGTCTCCGGTGAGCCGTTCTCGCCGCGCAGGCCGACGGGGATGTACACCGCCTTGCCGTCGCGGCTTTCCAGCGCCTCCGCCAGTTCCGGTTGCGCGATGGTGTCCTGCACCGAGGCGATCCGGGCGTCGTCGGCCTTCAGCTGCCCGACCAGATCGCGGTAGTGCTGCCGGTCTTCCTCGGTCAACCCGCGTTCGTCGGCGAGCACCACGAACACCATGCTGTTCGCACCGCTGCCGCCGAACCGCTCGTCCATCGTGGGCAGTGCTCGCACCGACGGCGCCGAGTCCGGCACGAACGAGACCTGGCTCTGCCCGATCACCCGCTCCAGCTGCGGGACGAAGACGTTCAGCGCTGCGGCGAGAACGATCCAGACGACCACCACGATGCCGCGGCGGCGCACGACGGCGGAACTCAACCTGGCTAAGACTCCCCTACCGTCCTGGATCGAACCCATCATGCTCACCCTGCGATCCCCGGCAACGGGCACGGTGGTCGACACGGATCCGACGCCAAGACGTCGACGGCCGCGCCACGGTAACGGAGTTATATAACCCCGTTTTGATCAAGCTGTCAAGATGGTCGACCCAGAACCCGGAAGAGCCCCCGCTCGCGGACACCGCGGCAGATCAAGGGAACGGGCCCGCAACCGTCCTCATCGGACGGTCACCGGTCACAGCACCCACCCGAAGACGAACCAGGCCAGGACCGGCCCGAGGACGATCGCGCACAGCCCGTAGACCATCAGCTGCCGGAAGAGCCGTGCCCGGTCTTCCGGGGCGGCGGACCCGAGCAGCAACCCGCCGGTGATGCCGAGGGGGTTGACGTCGACGAGCACCGCGGAGAGCGCGACGGCGATGATCGCGCCCACCGGCGGCAGACCCGCCGCTACGAGCGGGGCCACCAGCGGCACCGCCGTGGCGAGGACGGCGATCGAGGAAGCGAAGAACGAGGTCAGACCGACGACGAGGCACACGGCGAGCAGCGACAGCAGCGGCGAACCGGTGGCGCTGCTCAGCGCTGCGGTGATCTGCTCGAAAGCACCCAGGTGCTCCATGAGCCCGACGTAGGTGAGCACTCCGGCGATCACGAGGATGATCTCCCAGGGCAGGCGGCGGATGATCGCCGACGGCTCGATGCGCAGCACGAGCTGGAGCACGACAGCGAGGGTCAGCCCGAGCAGGCCGAGGTTGACCTTGAACACCGCTCCGCCGACGACGAGCACGACCAGCGCGGCGATCGAGCCCCACACGGCGAGCCGCCCCGGCGCGGACTGCTGCCCCACCGCATCGGAGACGCGCTCCCGGACAGCCGTGCTCGCGACAGCAGTGCCAGTCGTACCAACGATTTCCGCCGAGGCTCGGTCCGGGGGTGCGGTCGGGCTGCCAGCACCGTCGCGGGCGGCCCGGATCGAACGCCGCCCCACGAGCATCGCGACGAGGCACAGCACGAGACCGGTGCCGAGCACGGCGAGGAAGAGCGCGAGCGACGTGTGGGCGGGCACCTCGATGCCCGCTTTGGACATGAGCCGCGGGGTGCTCGCGCCGAACACCGCGATCGGGGAGAACAACCCGCACATGATGCCGTTGAGCATGGTCAGGCAGAGCAGCAGCGGCGGCAGCCCGCGCTTGGCCGCGATGCCGAGCGCGATCGGGGCCATGATCGCGATGACCGCCGCGGGCAGCGTTCCGATCGCGGTGAGCAGCGCCCCGACGGCGAACAGCAGCAGCGGGATCAACGCGACCCGGTTCCCGATCGGCCGCAGCGCGCGGGACAGGAGCCAGTCCGTGGTCCCGGACAGCTGAACCACGGCGAACAGGGCGGTGATCCCGACGACCAGCACGACGAAGTCGACCGGGAAGAAGCCGAACAGTTCGTCGACGCCGACGCCGGCGAGGCCGGCGACCAGGAGGGCTGCGGGCAGGGCGGCGAGCGCGAGGCTGAAGCGCGGCACGAAAGCACCGAGGAACAGCAGGGCGAGCACCGCGATCGAGAGGAGCGAGGGAGCCATTGGGTGTCCTGTCCTTCAGCGTCGCTGCGGGGAAACGGCGCGCGGATCGGTCAGATGACGCCGTCGGCCCGAAGGGCGTCCACGGCGTGCTGGTCGAGACCGAGCAGGTCGGTCAGCGTCGAGTCGGTGTGCTCCCCCAGGCGCGGCCCCAGCGATCGGATCCGCCCGGGTGTTCCGCTGAGCCGCGGCAGGGGAGCGACCATCGGCAGCTCGCCCCAGTCGTCGTCGACGAGGCTGGTGATCGTTCCGCGTTCCCGGTAGTGCGGGTCCGCGGCGATGTCGGCGATGCTCATGATCGGCGCGGCCGGCACGCTGGCGTCGTTGAGAACCCGAACGGCCTCGTCCGCCGAAAGCCGCCCCACCCACGCCGCGATCACGGGGTACAGCTCGTCCTGGTTCTCCACGCGGCTCTCGCGGGTCGCGTACCGGGGATCGGCCGCGAGCTCCGCCGCGCCCATGACCGCCGCCAGCTTGCCGAACAGCGCGTCGGTGCCGGCGTGCACCGAGATCCGCCGCCCGTCGGCGGTGTCGAAGTCGCTGGCCGGGACGATCTGGAGGTTGCGGTTGCCCTGCCGCTCCCGGACCTTGCCGAGCGCGGCGTAGCTCAGGAGCGCGTTCTCGGAGGCGCGGAACCCCGCCTCGTAGAGGCCGAGGTCCACGATCTGGCCGGTGCCGCCGTTGCGGTCCCGGTCGTAGAGCGCGGTGACGGTCGCGAACGCCGCGAGGTAGGCGGCCATGTAGTCGATCACGGCGTACCCGGTGCGGGTCGGCTGCCCGTCGGGTTCGCCGCTGACGTAGGTGAGGCCGGAGAACGCGCTGGCGATGCGGTCGAAGGCGCCCCGGTCGCGGTGGGGGCCCGACATGCCGTAACCGGTGACCAGGACCAGCACCGCCCGCGGGTTGATCTCCTGGAGCCGCTCCGGCGCCAGGCCCCACTCCTCCAGCGTGGGCGGGCGGAAGTTCATGACGACCACGTCGAAGTGGGGCACCAGCTCGCGCACCAGCTCCTGGCCGCGCGCGGTCCGCAGGTCGACCGTCACGGACTTCTTGTTGCGCCCCTCCTGGATCCACTGCAGCGAACGGCGCCCCGGGGTCGACGAACCCGGCCCGTCGCGGGTGAAGTCGCCGCGGCCCGGCTCCTCGACCTTCACCACCTCGGCCCCGAAGTCGCCCAGCATCGTCGCGGTGACCGGCGCGGCGAGAACGGTGGCGAGGTCCAGCACGCGAATGCCCTCGAGCGGCGAGCGGTCTCCCGGCATCGCCCACCTCCTTGTGAACGCATCGTTATTAACGAACCGTTATTAACGGAACGGTAGAGTAGGGGCGAGCTGCACGGCAGTCAATGGACCAGGAGGTGCGGGATGACCGACGAGGTCGCCGCGAAACCCCGCCGACGACGGCGCTCGCGAGAGGAGACCGAGTCGGACCTGCTCGACGCGGCGCTGCGGATCATGCGGCGCGACGGGCTCCTCGAAGGCGTGACGCTGCGGGACGTCGCCTCGGAAGCAGGCGTCAACCACGGGCAGATCTACCAGTACTTCGGATCCCGGCACGCGTTGCTGCGCGCGGCGATCACCCGCCTGCTCCGGGAGTCGGCGCTCGACCGCGAAACCCATTGGGAGCAGCCGTTCACCCGGCGACGCACGGCGATGTGGGACGCCGCGCTCCGGCAGCCCGACGTGCCCAAGCTGGAAGCGCTCCTGGCGCTGGAGCGCGACGACCAGCTGGTGCTGTTCCCCGAGCTGGAACGCACCCGCGAGGCGCTCGACCGCGACCGGGAGACCGGCGCGCTCCCACCCGATGCCGACGCCGACGTCCTGCACGCGATGACCGCGGCCACCTACATGGGCTACTGCATCTTCCGCGAGGCGATCGCCCGCGAGCTCGGAGTGGAACTCGACGAGCTCGACGCACGAGCCGGCGCGGTGTACGAGCAGCTCGTCACCGGCCTCGCAGCCCCGACCACGCCCGACCAACCCTGACGGACCAGCACCATCCACAACGGACACCGATCGGCGAAGACCGGGAATGCCCGCTGACCCGTGACCGAGCGATCTCGGTATTCTCGATACGCGGTACCCGCACGACCACCACGTGTTCTGCTGCGCCTGGAGGGCGGGATGGACCGGATCGAACTCGTCGAAGCGCTGCGCGCCGCTGGTGTGCCCGACGGCGAGTACTTGATCCCGGGTGGCCCCGCGTCCGGAGGGCCGCGTGCGGACGCCTACTACGTCTTGCGCGAGGAGTCCGGCGCCTACTTGGTCTCCCTCTGGGAACGAGGTGCCGAGGAAACGGCTGCGCGGTTCGCCTCCGAGGACGAAGCTTGCCGGTACCTCTACGGTCGCCTCGCGCAGCGAGCGCCCGCGCCACCGCCGGACTCGGCCCAGATCATCGAGGATTTGATGGCACGCCGGGAAGAGATCCAGCGGGAGGCCCGTGACCAGTACGACCAGGCCCGCCGCCACGAGCGCGGATGAGCGGGGTCCCGTTGCTCGGCATCGGCGACGGCCGGGTCGGTCGTCACGGCACGGGGGTGAAGGTCGGCGACTCGGGACCGGCCGTGGCAGCCCGAAAATTGTCCCTCCCCGCGGAGATCAGCGGGGAGGGACAACGAGCTGTTCGGTCGACCAATTCTCGGAGCTGCCGAATCAGTTGAGGGGCTGCAGGAAGTTGCCCGCGATGAGCTGGCTCGCGTTCATGCTCGGCGAGCGGTACTGAAGGCCGCCGCCCGGTTGTCCGAACCACGGTGACGCGGTTCCGGCCTCGACGGTGAACGGCTTCAACACCTTGAAGACGTGGTAGTCGAACGGGTACCGCGGCTCGAGGGTGTCGAGGCTGCTGGGTGCGAGTGCCCGCTGCCCGAAAGGTACGCCGAACGGCGCGAAGAACCGCCCGTTGTTGCTGCCGAACCGGTCGATGACCTGCCCGGGAACCATCTCGAACGTCGTGCGCCCGTCGGCGAAACCGTCGTTGGGCGGGAAGCGCCACCCGCCCGCGTTCATGTTGGCGGACGGGTCCCAGAAGCAGGCGATGAACGCCGTCGCCGAGAACGAGTCCAGCCGGTTGTAGTCGCGGAGCAGTTCGCCGACAGCGCCGGTCCGGGGCAGGAACTCCGGACCGAGCCGAGGATCGTCCAAGTAGTAGCGCTGCAACGGGCGGTCCGGAAGCTCGACTCGCGAGCCCGGAATCCCGTTCGCCGGGCAGATCGCCGGCGGCGGTCCCGCTGGAGGCGGCGCCGGATGCTCAGAAGGTGGGGCCGTTCGTTCAGGCGTCAGCGGAGGTGCCGGCGGCGTGCCGTCCGAGCGGGAGACGACGGCGGGAGCCGCCCCCGGTATCGGCAACGGCTGTGCGGTGGCACCTCCGGCACCGACCACCAGCATCACCCATGCCGCCAGTGCCACCACGAGACGATGGGACGTTCGCATTCGATCTTCCTCCGGTCCGCAGATCACCGAATGTCACCACCCGGTCATCGGCAGGATTCGTCGTCCCGTGGAGTAGGAATCCGGCGGCCCCACCCCCTCGAGTGGATCAGTTCGGCACCCATTCACCCGGACAGGAACCGCAACCGGCTCCCGGGCAAGGTCGTGCGATCGACTCCGCGAAAGACGGGGGAAGCGTTGGCGGGTTCGCCCTGGGCCAACGGATCCGTCGGGTCGCTACCGGGATTCGACACCCGCAAAGGCGCGCCGTTGGGCGCCCCGGCCTGTTTTCAGCGGGGCTCAAGTGCCGGCAGCGTCCCGCCGCGCGTAGGCGTCGCGGTAGTGCTGCCGCAGCTTGTACTTGAGCACCTTGCCGCCGACCGTCTCCGGGAACTCGTCGACGAAGAGGACGCGCTTGGGCGTCTCGAAGCCGGCCAGCCGTTCGCGGCAGAACGCGATGATCTCGTCCTCGCTCACCGGGTGCTCGGTTCCGGCGATGACGACCGCGGTCACCGCCTCGCCCCACCGCTCGTGGGGCAAGCCGACCACTGCCGCCTTGAACACGCCCGGATGCTGGTGCAGCACAGCTTCCACCCGCAGGCTGGACACGTTCTCACCGCCGGACTTCACGATGTCCTTGTAGCGATCGACCATCACCCGCAGCCCGCGGTCGTCGTAGGTGCAGCTGTCCCCGGAGTGGAACCAGCCGCCGCGGAACGCGTGCTCGGTGGCTTCCTCGTCGCCGTAGTACCCGGCGGTGATGCTCGGCGAGCGGTAGACGGCCTCCCCGGCGATCCCGGGCTGATCGCGCAGATCGGCGCCGGTGTCGTCCACCACCGCTGAGGCCAGCGTCGGGTTGGGCACGCCGACGTAGTTCCGCTCGGGCGCGGTCCTGCGGTAGGTCTCGCCCCACTTGTCCGGCCAGAACCGGTGGCAGGAGATCGCCTCGGTCTGGCCGAAGATCTCCACCGCGACGAAGTCGTCGCCGCACAGCCGCTTGAACGTGGTGAGGGTTCCCGGCGGCAGCGCCGCCCACCCGTACACCAGCACCTTCAGGCTGCGCGGGTCGTAGCGGAGCCGGTCGTCGGCGAGCACGTCGGCGAGGGCGTTCGCCATGGCCGGCGAGCCGCTCCACACCGCGGTGATCGCCTCCCGCGTGACGGCTTCGGCGATGGCGCGCGGATCGGGTTTGCGCCCGATCACCAGCGCGCCGCCGGAGAGGAACGCCGGGAAGGTGAAGATCTGGTCGGCGACGTGGTAGATGATCGGGAGGAAGGCGGCCAGCTTGAGGTCGCACTCCAGCCGGATGCCCCGGGTGAGCGTGAGCGCGAAGCTGTACGCGGCGTAATAGCTCGAGTGGTGCGAGATCATCGCGCCCTTCGGCAGCGAAGTCGTGCCCGACGTGAACAAGATCTGCCAGATGTCGTCGCCGTGGATCTCCACGTCGGGCTCGCCGTCGGGCACTCCGCGGACGAACTCCGCGAACGTCGCGCTGCCCTCGACCGCGTCTCCACCGATCGGGATGGTGATGCCGGGAGCGAGGCCGTGCTCGTCGAACGGCTCCTCCGCGCGCGGCCACAGCTCCGCGTCGACGACGGCGAACGCCGGCCGCGTCTTGTCGATGAGGTGCCCGACCACGTCCGGGGCGAGCGTCGGGTTGACCGGTACGCACACCAGTCCGGCCCGGGCGATGCCGAGCTTGGTCAGGTAGGCCTCCACCGAATTCTCGCAGAACATCAGCACGCGATCGCCGCGTTGCAGCCCGCGTGCGAGCAACCCGTTCGCCACCTGCGCGACGAGGCGGTCGGCCTCGGCGTAGGTGAGCCGCTCGTGCTCGGGGTGCGCGAAGGCGCCGGCCCAGCCGATCACCGCCTCCTGGTCTGGATAGCTCCAGGTCAGGCGTTCCAGAACATCGCCGACGCTGGCGCGCTCCCAGCGGTTGACCGCACGCCGGTCGGACAGGCTGGTGACGTCGAGGCCCATGACCGCTGCTCCGATCCTGGATTGTGAATCCATATTCACTAGGGATCGTAAACTGCGCATCACGACTTGTGAAGGGGGTCACAGATGCAGTCATGCGACCAGCTGAAATGCCGCCTCCAGGTTCACCCTTTTCAAAGTTAGTGAATGTGGAGTAACTTCAACCCCGTTGTCGAGGAGAGGGGCGGCATCGTGCCCGTGTTGAGATCCGCCGTGGACGTCACCGCCGAGGACTACCGGCAGAACCGCGAGGCGCAGCTGGCCGCGGTGGCCGCGTTGCGCGAGCAGCTGGATCTGGCGCGCGCCGGCGGCGGGCAGAAGTACGCCGACCGGCACCGCCGGCGCGGGCGGCTGCTGGTGCGCGAGCGCATCGAGCTGCTGCTCGACCGCGATGCGCCGTTCCTGGAGCTCTCCGCGCTCGCCGCGTGGGGCACGGAGTTCGCGGTGGGCGCCAGCATCGTCACCGGCGTCGGCGTGGTGTCCGGTGTGGAATGCGTGATCATCGCGCACGACCCGACCGTGCGCGGCGGCGCGATGAACCCCTACACGCTGCGGAAGACGTTGCGCGCCTTGGAGATCGCGCGCACCAACCGGCTCCCGGTGCTGAACCTGGTCGAGTCGGGCGGCGCCGACCTGCCGACCCAGTCCGAGCTGTTCGTGCACGCCGGCAAGATCTTCCACGACCTCACCGAGCTGTCGGCCATGGGCATTCCGACGGTCGCGCTGGTGTTCGGCAACTCCACCGCGGGCGGCGCCTACGTGCCCGGGATGTGCGATTACGCGGTGCTGGTGGACCGCCAGGCCAAGGTCTTCCTCGGCGGACCGCCGCTGGTGAAGATGGCCACCGGGGAGGACGCCGACGACGAAGCGCTCGGCGGCGCCGAGATGCATTCCACGGTGTCCGGCCTGGCCGACCACTTCGCGGTCGACGAGGTGGACTGCATCCGGCTCGGCAGGCAGATCGTCTCCGAGCTGAACTGGCGCAAGCTCGGCCCGGACCCGACCCGACCGCCGGACCCGCCGCTGTTCGACCCGGAGGAGCTGCTCGGCATCGCCTCGGCCGACTTCCGGGTGCCGGTGGACCCCCGCGAGGTCCTCGCACGCGTCGTGGACGGATCCCGGTTCGGCGAGTACAAACCGCGCTACGGCACCAGCCTGGTCACCGGGTGGGCGTCGATCCACGGCTACCCGGTGGGCGTGCTGGCCAACGCCCGCGGCGTGCTGTTCTCCGAGGAGGCGAAGAAGGCCAGCGAGTTCATCCTGCTGGCCAACCAGACGAACACGCCGCTGATCTTCCTGCAGAACACCACCGGCTACATGGTCGGCAAGGACTACGAGCAGGGCGGCATCATCAAGGACGGCGCGAAGATGATCAACGCGGTGACCAACAGCTCGGTCCCGCACATCACCATCAACATCGGCGCGTCGTTCGGCGCGGGCAACTACGGGATGTCCGGCCGCGCTTACGATCCCCGGTTCATGTTCGCCTGGGCGAACGCGAAGCTCGCGGTGATGGGCGCGCAGCAGCTCGCAGGCGTCCTGTCCATCGTGGGCAGACAGAGCGCGGAGGCTGCCGGGCGGGAGTTCGACGTCGAGGCCGACGAGCGGCAGCGCAAGCAGATCGAGGAGCAGATCGAGCGCGAATCGCACGCGCTGTTCGTCACCGCGCGGGTTTACGACGACGGTGTGATCGATCCGCGGGACACCCGCACGGTGCTCGGCATCGCGTTGTCCGCAGCGCATTCCCAGTCGGTCGAGGGTCGCCGCGGGTTCGGCGTCTTCCGGATGTGAGGTGGCCATGACCATCACCAAGCTGCTCGTCGCGAACCGGGGCGAGATCGCCTCCCGGATCATGCGCACCGCGCGCGAGTGCGACATCGCTCCGGTCGCGGTGTTCTCCGACGCGGACGCGGGCGCGCCGTTCGTCGCCGACGCCGACGAGGCCGTGCACCTGCCCGGCAACGCGCCGTCGGACACCTACCTGCGCGCGGAGGCGATCATCGACGCTGCCCGGCGCACGGGCGCCGACGCGATCCACCCGGGCTACGGGTTCCTGTCGGAGAACGCGGAGTTCGCCCGCTCCTGCGCGGCTGCCGGGATCACGTTCGTCGGCCCCTCCCCGCAGGCCATCGAGTCGATGGGCTCGAAGATCCGCGCCAAGGAGCTGATGGCGGCTGCCGGGGTGCCCGTGCTGCCCGGCATCACCCTGGACTCGGACACCGAGGTCGACGCCGACGACTTCGCGGCGCGGGTGGCCGCGGAGATCGGATACCCGTTGCTGGTGAAGGCCTCCTACGGCGGCGGCGGGCGGGGCATGCGCGTGGTGCGCGACCCCTCGGAGCTCTTCGACGCGGTGACCGGGGCGCGCCGGGAGGCGCAGGCCGCGTTCGGCAACCCGGCGGTGTTCCTGGAGCGCTTCGTCGACGCGCCGCGCCACGTCGAGGTGCAGATCTTCGGCGACACCCACGGCACCGTGGTGCACCTGTTCGAGCGGGAGTGCTCGATCCAGCGGCGCTACCAGAAGATCATCGAGGAGGCGCCGTCACCCGCGGTGGACGATGCGCTGCGCACGCGGCTGGGCGAGGCCGCGGTGGCCGCGGGCAAGGCCATCGGCTACGTCGGCGCGGGCACGGTGGAATTCGTCCTGGGCCAGGACGGCCGGTTCTACTTCCTAGAGGTCAACACCCGCCTGCAGGTCGAGCACCCGGTCACCGAGCTCGTCACCGGCCTCGACCTGGTGCGGCTGCAGCTGCAGGTGGCGGACGGCCTACCGCTCCCCGACGAAGCGCTCACCGCGACCGTTTCCGGCCACGCCGTGGAGGCCCGGCTCTACGCCGAGGACGTCGGCGCGGGGTTCCTCCCGGCGACCGGCTCGCTGGCCCGGTTCGACGTGCCGCCGATGAACGGCGTGCGGGTGGACGCCGGCGTGGCCGACGGCTCGGAGGTCGGCGTGCACTACGACCCCATGCTGGCCAAGGTCATCGCCCACGGTCCGACCCGGGACGCGGCGTGCCGGCGCCTGGCCAGGGCACTGCACGAGACGCGGGTGCACGGCGTGGTGACCAACCGCGAACTCCTGGTCGGCATCCTCCGCGAACCCGAGTTCCGCTCCGGCGCCATCGACACCGGCTACCTCGATCGGCACGACCCGGCTCAACTCGCCCGCACCGCACCGGAAGTCGTGCGGCTGCACGCGCTCGCGGCGGCGTTGGCCGGGCAGGCCGAGCGGCGGGCGACTGCGCCGGTGCTGGCGTCCGCACCTTCGGGATGGCGCAACGTGCCGAACGGCCCGCAGGTCGCAAAGCTGTCCTATGAGGACGATGAGATCGAAGTCCGCTACCGGATAGCAGGCCGGATCGTCGAGGCCGAGGTAGGTGCGGAAGTCCTCGGCGAGGTGGTCCTGCACGCGGCTTCCGAGTCCCTGGTGGATCTGACCGTCGACGGCGTGCGCCGCGCGGTCCGCGTGCAGCGCGTCGGCGACGTCTTCTACGCCGACAGCTCTCTCGGCGCGACCACGCTCACCGAGCTACCCCGGTTCCCCGACCCGCAGTCCCGCACGGCACCGGGGTCGCTGCTGGCGCCCATGCCGGGCACGGTCGTGCGGGTCGCGGTGGACACCGGCGCGGCGGTCGCGCACGGAACGCCGGTCGTGGTGCTGGAAGCCATGAAGATGGAGCACAGCGTGACCGCGCCGCACGACGGAACGGTCACCGAGCTGAACGTTGCAATAGGACAGACGGTGGAGACGGGCGCGGTGCTCGCTGTCGTGGAGGAGGCCCCGTGAACGAGGTGACCTACGAGCTCCGGGGTGAGGTCGCGTGGCTGACCATCAACCGGCCGGAGGCGCGCAACGCGCTGTCCAAGGCAGTGCGCGACGGGCTGTTCGAGGGCGCGCAGCGGTTCAACGACGACGAGGACGCCAAGGTGCTGGTGCTCACCGGTGCCGGGGACAAGGCGTTCTGCGCGGGCGGCGACCTCAAGGAGATGGCGGAGACCGGCCTCGAAGTGCCGCCGCCGGACTTCGTGCCCCAGTTCGGGCGGAACATCCAGGTCGAGAAGCCGACCATCGCCGCGGTCAACGGCGTCGCCTACGCCGGCGGGTTCCTGCTCGCGCAGTGCTGCGACCTGTGCGTCGCCGCCCACCACGCCCGGTTCGCGATCACCGAGGCCAAGGTGGGGCGCGGCGCGCCGTGGGCGGCACCCCTGCCGTGGCTGATCCCGCCGCGCATCGCGATGCAGGTCCTGCTCACCGGCGACCCCATCGACGCCGAGCGAGCCCGCGAAGTCGGGCTGGTGAACGAGGTCGTGCCGGCCGCCGAGCTGGCGCAGACCACCCAACGGCTCGCCGAGCGCATCGCCGCCAACGCTCCCCTGTCGGTGCGCGCGGCCAAGCGCACGGTCCGCCTGGTCGCCGACCACCCGTTGCCCGACGCGTTGGAGGAGGCCGAGCGGATCTGGGAGCCGGTCTACCTGAGCCAGGACGCGCAGGAGGGCCCCGCCGCGTTCCGCGACAAGCGCACCCCGCAGTGGAAGGGGGCCTGATGCCCGTCTCGTTGCCAGACCTGCTGGCCGACCTGCGCGCGGAGACCGACGTGCTCACCGCACTGCTGACCGTTGCCACCCCGGCGAACTGGGAGGCGCCGACCCCCGCCGAAGGATGGGCCGTCCGGGACCAGGTGAGCCACCTCGCGTACTTCGACGAGGCGGCCGTCCAGGCGGCCACCGAACCGGACCGGTTCCGCGAATCCGCTGCCGAACTGCTCGCGCTGGGCGCGGCGTTCCCGGACCGGATCGCGGAGCGCTACCGGCACCTCACCCCGGCCGAGCTCTCCGCTTGGCTGGCCACCGCGCGCCAGAACCTGCTGGACACGTTCACCGGCCTCGACCCGAAGGCGAGAGTTCCCTGGTACGGCCCGGACATGAGCGCCGTGAGCTCGATCACCGCGCGCCTGATGGAAACCTGGGCGCACGGGCAGGACATCGCCGACACCCTGGGCGTGGTGCGCAGGCCCACGCACCGGCTGCGGCACATCGCCGAGCTCGGCATCCGCACGTTCGGGTTCGCGTTCGCCCTGAACGGCCTCGAGGTGCCGAACGCGCCGGTGCGGGTGGAGCTCGCGGCTCCGGACGGGGGCGTCTGGACCTGGGGTCCGGACGACGCCGCGGACCGGGTGACCGGCAGCGCGCTGGACTTCTGCCTCGCGGTCACGCAGCGGCGGCACCGCGACGACACCGACCTGGTGATCAGCGGCCCGGTCGCCTCCGAGTGGATGTCGATCGCGCAGGCCTTCGCCGGTGCTCCCGGGCCGGGGCGGCAGCCCGCCGGGAAGGAGGTCGCCCGATGACGCGCGCGGTGCGGATCGGCAACTGCTCCGGCTTCTACGGCGACCGGATCGCCGCCGCCAGGGAGATGGTGGACGGCGGCCCGATCGACGTGCTGACCGGCGACTACCTGGCCGAGCTGACCATGCTCATCTTGTGGAAGGCGCGGCAGAAGGACCCGGAGGCCGGGTACGCCAAGACCTTCCTGACCCAGATGGAGCACGTGCTGGGCACCTGCCTGGACCGGGGCATCCGGGTGGTGAGCAACGCGGGCGGCCTGAACCCGGCCGGGCTGGCCGCCCGCCTCGGCGAGCTGGCCGCGCGACTGGGCCTCGCGCCCCGGATCGCCTACGTGCACGGCGACGACCTCGTGCACCGCGTCGACGAGCTGGTCCGCGACGGGCATGATCTGTCCAATTTGGACACCGGCGTGCCGCTCGCGGAGGCGGGCGTCGAACCGGTGTCCGCCAACGCATACCTCGGCGGGTGGGGCATCGCGGAAGCGCTGGCCGGCGACGCCGACGTGGTGGTGTGCGGTCGGGTCACCGACGCCGCCGTGGTCACCGGGCCTGCCGCGTGGTGGCACGGGTGGGATCGCGGCGACCACGACGCGCTGGCCGGAGCCGTGGTCGCCGGGCACGTGATCGAGTGCGGACCGCAGGCCACCGGCGGGAACTACTCGTGGCTGCACGAGATCACCGACCGGCGCTACCCGGGCTTCCCCATCGCCGAGGTGTCCGCCGACGGCAGCTCGGTGATCACCAAGCACCCGGGCACCGGCGGTCTGGTGTCGGTCGGCACGGTCACCGCGCAGCTGGTGTACGAGATCGCGGAGCCCGCCTACAAAGGACCGGACGTGATCGCGCACTTCGACACGGTGCGGCTCAGCCAGGAGGCCCCGGACCGGGTGCGGATCTCCGGAGTGCGCGGCGACCCGCCGCCGCCCGATCTCAAGGTCGCGGTGAACTACCTCGGCGGCTACCGCAACACGATGACGCTCGTGCTCACCGGCCTCGACATCGACGACAAGGCCGCGCGGGCCGAGCAGCAGCTGTTCGAGATCCTCGGCGGCAAGGACCGGTTCGCCGAGGTCGACACCCGCCTGATCCGGTTCGACCGGGCGGACGCGGAGACCAACGAGCAGGCGTGCGCGCACCTGCGGATCACCGTGAAGGACCCGGATCCGAAGAAGGTCGGGCGGGCGTTCTCCAACGCCACCATGGAACTCGCGCTCGGCGGCTACGCCGGGTTCCACACCACCACCCCGCCCACCGCCGAAAGCGCGTACGGCGTGTACTGGCCGGCGCTGGTTCCGGCGAGCGTCGTCGAGCACACCGTGGTGCTGCCGGACGGCACGAGCAAGGTGGTCGAGCACTCGCCGAGCGGACCGCCGCGAACCGCACCGGCGCCCGCGGACCGGACGCCGGGGCCGGGCGGGCCGTGCGAGCGGGCACCGCTGGGCGCGGTGTGCGCGGCGCGGTCCGGCGACAAGGGCGGCAACGCCAACGTCGGGATCTGGGGCCGCGACGAGCGCACTTTCGCATGGCTCCGGGACTTCCTCACCACCGACCGGCTCGCCGAGCTGATCCCGGAGGCGAAGGGCCTCGAAGTGCGCCGGTACGAGCTGCCCGACCTGCACGCGCTGAACTTCGTGATCGTGGGCCTGCTCGGCGCCGGCGTGGCCTCGTCCAGCCGACCCGACCCGCAGGCCAAAGGACTCGGCGAGTACCTGCGGTCGCGCCATGTCGACATCCCGACGGAACTACTCGAGGTGGCCCGTGGACTTCAAGGAAAGTGACGAGCACCGCGCGCTCCGCGACGCGGTCGGCGCGATCGCGGCCGAGTTCGGCGGCGACTACTTCGCGCGGAAGGCCGAGGCCAGAGAACCGACCAGCGAGTTGTGGCAGGCGCTGGGCGAGCACGGCTACATCGGCATCAACATCCCCGAGGCCTACGGCGGAGGCGGCGCCGGGCTGAGCGAGCTGGCCATCGTGTGCGAGGAGTCGGCCGCGCGCGGCTGTCCGCTGCTCCTGCTGCTGGTGTCCAGCGCGATCAGCGGCGAGGTGATCTCCACCTACGGCACCGCCGCGCAGCGCGACGAGTGGTTGCCCCGGCTGGCCGACGGGAGCGGCAAGGTGGTCTTCGCGATCACCGAGCCGGACGCGGGGTCGAACACCCACCGGCTGTCCACCACCGCCACCCGCGACGGCGACTCGTACGTGCTGCGCGGGCAGAAGTACTACATCTCCGGCGTGGACGAGGCCGATGCCGTCCTCGTCGTCGCGCGCACCGGCACCGACGAGGCCAGCGGCCACGGGCGGCTGTCCCTGTTCCTCGTGGGCACCGGCGCACCCGGCCTGGTCAAGCAGCCGCTGCCGGTGTCGGTGACGCTGCCGGAACGGCAGTTCACCTTGCACTTCGACGACGTTCGGGTACCCGCGGACGCGCTGGTGGGCACCGAGGGCGACGGGTTCGCGCAGGTCTTCCACGGGCTCAACCCGGAGCGCGTGACCGGCGCCGCGGTGTGCGTCGGCATCGGACGGCACGTGCTCGACAAGGCCGTCGAGTACGCGAACGCGCGCACCGTGTGGGACCGGCCGATCGGCGCCCACCAGGGCGTGTCGCACCCGCTGGCGCGGGCCAAGATCGAAGTGGAGCTGGCCGCGCTGATGACCGCCAAGGCGGCCCGCTTGCACGACCAGGGCGAACCGGCGGGTGAAGCCGCCAACATGGCCAAGTACGCGGCGGCCGAAGCCGCGCTTTCCGCGGTGGACGCGGCAATCCAGTGCCACGGCGGCAACGGCTTGTCCGTCGACTTCGGACTCGTGCCGTACTGGGGACTGGCGCGCTTGCTGCGAATCGCACCGGTGAACCGGGAAATGATCCTCAACTACGTCGCCCAGCACTCGCTGGGCCTGCCCAAGTCGTACTGACGAACGCGAGGTGGGACGACGATGTCCGAGCTGAACGCGAACCTCATCCACCGGGTGAACGTGGGAGACAGCCTGACCAGGACGGCCGCCCGGCATCCCGAGCGGACCGCCGTGGTGGACGGCGACCGGCGCTGGACCTACGCCGAGTTCAACGCGTGGGTGAACCGGGTGGCCAACGCGCTGTCCGGGCTGGGCTACGCGCGCGGCGACGCGCTGGCGCTGGCCAGTGGGAACAGCGCGGAGTTCCTGGTCACCTACTACGCGTGCGCCAAGCTCGGCGTGGTGTGCGTGCCGATCAACCTGGGGTGGCGCACCGACGAGATCGCCTACGTGCTCGACCACTCCGAAGCGCGCGGCATCGTGGTGGAGAGCCAGCTCGCCGCCGCGATGGCCGACGCGCTGGGCAGGGTGCCCGCCGTGCGGGACGTCTTCGTGGCACCCGGGACCGGGGCGGAGGTCGCGCTGGACCGGCCGGTGAGCACCTTCGACGCGCTGGCCGGCGGAGAGGGCGAGCCCGAGCACGTCGTGGAAGACCGCGACCCGATCACCTACCTCTACACCAGCGGCACGACGTCGTTCCCCAAGGGCGTGGTCGGCAACCACACGGCGATCTACCTCGAATCGATGACGATGGCGCTGGAAGCCCGCTTCACCGAGGACGATCGGTTCGTCGCGATGCTGCCGATGTTCCACACCGCGCAGCTGAACTGCCACTGCACGTCGGCGATCATGGTGGGGGCGACGATCCACGTGCGACGCGCGTTCGACGCCGCGGACCTGCTGGCGCTGATCGAGCGGGAGCGGATCACGCAGATCTTCGCGCTGCCCATGATGTACCGGACGATGCTGGAGCACCCGGACGTCGACCGGCGGGACCTCTCCAGCCTGCGGCGCGCGTGCTACGCCATGGCGCCCATGCCCGACGCGCAGCTGCGCCAGTGCCTCGAGAAGTTCGGCTGCGACTTCTACCTGCTGTTCGGGCAGACCGAGATGAGCCCGACCGCGACCGTGTTCCGGCCGGAGCACCAGCTCTCGCACTGCGGCGCGGTCGGCACCCCGGTGGTGAACGTGCAGGTCGGGATCATGGCGCCGGACGGGACGCTGGTGCCGCAGGGGCAGAAGGGCGAGATCGTCTACCGCGGCCCGCACACGATGACCGAGTACCTGAAGGACGCCGAGGCCACCGGCAAGGCGTTCGCGCACGGGTGGTTCCACTCCGGTGATGCGGGGTACTTCGACCGCGACGGCGTCCTCTGGTTCACCGACCGGAACAAGGACGTGATCAAGACCGGCGGGGAGAACGTCGCCTCCATCGAGGTGGAGAAGGCCGTCTACGCGGCGGACGAGGACGTCGCCGAGGTCGTCGTGGTGGGGCTGCCGCACGAGCGGTGGAGCGAGGCCATCACCGCGATCGTGGTGCCCAGGAACGGCGGCAGCATCGACGGCGAGGCGCTGATCGCGAAGGTGAAGGAGCTGATCGACCCGTACAAGGCGCCCAAGGCGGTGATCGTGGTCGATGAACTGCCCAAGACCTCGACTGGCAAGATCCAGAAGCACAAGGTGCGGCACAGCTACGCCGACCACTACGCACGGACCCGAGAGGAGCGGTGATGAGCGAGGCGCCCGCGCGCGTCCGGGACCCCGCCCGCAAGGAGCGGATCCTGGCCGCAGCGGCCGACCTGGTGGCCCGCAACGGATACCACTCGGTCTCGATGGCCGACATCGGCGCGGCCGCCGGCATCACCGGTTCCGGGATCTACCGGCACTTCGAGAGCAAGTCGGCCATGCTCGTCGCGCTGTTCGACCGGGTCATCGACGGCCTGCTGCGGGACGAGGAACGCATCGTGCACGAGGTCACCGACCTCGAGCAGGTGCTGGACGAGCTCATCGCCGGGCAGGTCGAGTTCGTGGTGGCCGACCGCGAGCTCGCGCAGGTGTACCACAACGAGATCCAGAACCTGCCCGAGGAGGACCGGCGGAGGTTGCGGCGCAAGCAGCGCCTGTACCTCGAGGAGTGGGTGCACCTGCTGGCCGAGCTGCGCCCCGGCCTCAGCGACGCCGAGGCCAGGGCCGTCGTGCACGCCGCGATCGGCGCCATCCAGTCGATGCTCTTCCACAACACCGGGCTGCCCGAAGACCGCCAGCGCACCCTGCTGACCGAGGCGGCGAAGGCGGTCCTCGCCTGCCCCGCGTAGGCCGCACGTACCCGAACCCCGCCCCGGTGCCCGCGGTCGTCGCTGCTCTTGATCCGAAGGCGATACTGATCACCCCACCGGAACAAGAGGGAGACGCACCGTGTCGATCTGGGACCCCGTGCCAGCTTTACCAGCGACCGTTGACACCACTCAGCCGAGCGCAGCTCGCGCCTACGACTACTTCCTCGGCGGCTCGCACAACTTCGCCGCCGACCGCGAGTTCGCCAACCAGGTGCTGGCCATCGCGCCGAGCATCCCGGCCGTGACCCGGTTGAACCGGTCGTTCCTGCGCCGCGCCGTGCACTACTGCCTCGACCAGGGCATCCGCCAGTTCCTCGACCTCGGCTCCGGCATCCCCACGGTCGGCAACACCCACCAGGTCGCCGATGCCGCGGGCATCGCGGCCCGCGTGGTCTACGTCGACAACGAACCGGTGGCCTACCACCACGCCCAGCACGTGCTGGGCGGCTCGGAGACGGCGACGATCATCCAGGCCGACATGCGCGACCTGCCCGCGGTGCTCGACCACCCGGACACCCGCAGGCTGCTCGACTTCACCCAGCCGGTCGGCCTGCTCGCCGTCGGCGTGCTGCTGTACCTCGAGGACCCGCAACCGGCGGAGCTGATCGGCGCCTACCGCCAGCGCCTCGCACCCGGCTCGCTGGTCGCCGTGTCCACCCTGACCTGCTGGCCCGGGATCATCTCCTCCCGGTAGATCCGCATGTCCGGGGTGACGTGGTCGAACAGCGAAGCGCCGAGGAAGAACC